>CAZEKK010000028.1:0-17346 GCA_964512905.1 uncultured Solirubrobacteraceae bacterium | reverse complement strand
ACGTCTTCGCGCGCGAGGACGTCGTCGATCCCCGCGACGACGTCGACCGGACGCCGGCCGGCGGCGGCCTGGGCAAGGGCGATGTCGGGGTCGGCGACGGCGACGAGCTCGAGCGGCGCCGCCCGCTCAATGGTTTCGACGTGGTAGGCCCCCATGCGCCCGGCCCCGAGGACCGCGATGCGAACGGGCGCGGTCACGAGCCCTCGCCGGCCAGGAAATCGGCGGTCAGCCGGGCTATACGCGAGGCCGCGTGGCCGTCGCCGAACACCGGTGGGTGCTCCACGGGCCGCGGCCTGGCCAGCGCGGCGGCGAACGCGTCGGGGTCGGCGCCGACCAGCGTGTTCCAGCCGGTCTGGACGGTCTCGACCCACTCGGTCTCCTCGCGCAGGGTCACGCACGGGACGCCCCACACGTACGCCTCGCGCTGAACGCCGCCGGAATCCGTCGCAATCGCGACGGCCGCGCGCTCGAGCGCCAGCATGGTCGTGTACGGCACGGGCTCCACGAGATCCACATTCGGCGGACAGGCGAGATTCCATTCGTCGATCCGCGTTCGTGTCCGCGGATGGACAGGGAAGACGACGCGGTGCGGCGCCGTCCCGAGGCAGCCGAGCACCGCGCCGAGGCGCTCGGGTTCGTCGGTGTTGTAGTTGCGATGGACCGTGGCGAGCACGAACTCGCCCTCGACCCCCGGATCGGGCAGGCGATCGCGTGACGCGAGCAGGATGTCGCACATGACGTCCCCGGTGCGCTCGACCCGACCGGCGACGCCCTCGGCGGTGAGGTTGTCAACCGCAGCCTGGGTTGGCGCGAACAGCAGGTCCGCGAGCCGATCGGTCAGCACCCGATTGCGCTCCTCGGGCATGTCGTCGCGGAAGGACCGCAGGCCGGCCTCCACGTGGAGCACGGGCACGCCGGCGGCGGCCGCCGCCCGGGCGCCGGCAAGCGTGGCGTTCGTGTCGCCACGGACGAGGACGCCGTCGGGCCGCTCGGCGGCGATGACGGCTGCGAGACGCTCCTCCCCGAGGGCAAGCTGGTCGGCGTCCGAGCGCGAGCCGACCCCGAGGTTGTGGGCCGGGGGAGGCAGCCGCGTGTCGAGGATCTGGCTCCCCGACATGCGGTCGTCGTAGTGCTGGCCGGTGTGGACGATGATCTCGTCGACCAGCGGCGCGAGCGCCGCCGCCAGCGGCGCCGCCTGGATGATCTCCGGACGCGCGCCGATGACGGACAGCAGGCGCGGCCGGGTCGGCATCGCCGAGCAGTGTAGAGGCGGGCGAAGCGTCGCCGGACGCGGGCGATAGGCTCCGGCCGTGTCCAGGGGTCCAGGGAGCAAGCCGCTGTCTCAGGCGACAGCGGGGATCGCAATGGCCGTCGCGACGTTCGCGATGGCCGGCGCGTCGGCCCTCCAGGCCGTCGCGTATCTCTCGAAGTTCGGGGCGTCGTCCCGCACCGACGCATTCTTCGCCGCGTTTGCCCTCTACACGGTGTTCGGCGTCTTCACCCAGAGCATCCGCGTGACCTCCGTGTCGCTGCTCGTCGGCGACGACCGCCGGATGCGGGGCCGGGACCTTGCGGCCACGCTCGGCGTGATCGGCGTGGTCACGCTGGCCGTCTGCGAGGTCCTCGCCGCGCCGCTCGCAGACCTCCTCGCACCGGGGCTGTCCGCAGCCGACCGCGTCGTCACGGTCGATGCACTGCGCATCCTCGGCGGCGCCATGGTGCTGCAGCTCGCGGCTGCCGGCGCCGCGACGCTGCTCGGCGTCTGGGGCCGCTTCGACGTCGTGGCAGGGGGCTACACGTTCGGGGCCGTCGTGGGGCTTGCCACCTACTTCGCCGTCGTGGGCGCCACCGGGGAGCTCAGCCTCGCATGGGCGGCGCTGGCGATGGGCGTTGCGGCGGCGGCCTGGATGGCCGTGGGCGTCGCACGCCAGCGCAGCGAAGAGCCCAAGCCGCCCGGCCTGCCGGCGCCGGCAAAGGTCACGCGGGACGCCGCCTTGATCCTGGGCCGCACCGCGATCTACTTCGTGTTCAACGCCCTCTTCCTGATCACCCTGGCGTTCGCGACCCAACAGAGCGGCGGCGAGGCCACGCTGTTCTCGTACGCGTATCTGTTCGTCAGCTATCTCGTTGCCGGCACCGGAACCGCGCTGGGCATCACGCGCGCGCCGGAGCTGACCCGGGGCGCCCGCAACGAGTGGGCCGACGTCGTGTCGGTCTCGGTGCCGCACGGGTACGGCTACGCGGCGCTCGTGTGCGCCCCGGCGGTCGGTGCCTTGAGCGCGGGGGGCGCGCAGCTGCTCGCCGAGCTCTTCCCGTCGACCCTGAGCGTCGCGGACGCGGACACGCTGGCCCTTTTCGCGATTCTGCTCTCGCCATGGCTCGCCGCCGCCCTGCTGTTCAACCTGACCCTGCCCGCCGGATTCGCGGTCGACCAGGCCCGCCTCATCAACCTCCTCGCGATCCCGCTCGTCGTCGTGCACGTCGCGGTCACCTTCGCCGCCGAAGCAGTCGCCGGCATCGACGGGATCGTCGGCGCGATGTTCGTCGCGCCGTTTCTGTACGTCACGGTCGTCCTCGCCGTGATCTGCGGACCCAAGCTCGGGAGCGTCGGCCACCAGATCGCCGCCGACAGCCTGCGCTTCGGGGGCCTCGCGGCCGCGTGCTTCGGGCTCGCCGCCCTCGCCGGTGCGCTCCTGCCGGACGGGATCGGATCGGAACTGGCCGTGATCGGCGCCGGCAGCGCTGCCTATGCCGCCGCGGTCGTCGTCGTCGCGCGACGCAAGATCGACGTGCTCATCGCTGCCGTGCGAGGCGGCGGCCTCGAGGCGAGCCGCGGCTGAGCTGCGCCAAGCGGCTCACGCCCGGTCGCCACGCAGCGTCCGTGGCGGCCCGTCAACGGGGTCGCGCACGCCATCGGCCAATCCCCGCGCGACCGTCCTCAGGCTCTCCCCGCTGCAGCGGTTGTGGCGCAGGAAGCGCGCGATCATGAGGACGTAGTCCCGGGCACGGGCCGGCAGCTCGCCCGGCGTCCACGCGTCGCCCCGGAGCATCAGCAGCCAGTTGCGCACCGCGAAGGCGAAGCGCGGACCGGTCGATTCGCTCGTGCCCGCGTTGCCGGCGGTCTTGTGCAGGACCGTGCTGGCGGGCACGAGGTAGCCGCGCCCGTTACGCAGGATGCGGGCGGTGTACTCGAGGTCGTCGGCCCAGATGAAGTAGTGAGCGTGCGGCAGCCCGTGCCGCTCGACCGCCGCCCCGGACACGAGCACGGAGACGAACGACGCCGACCGGATCGGCACGAGGCCGTTCGCCGCCGCCGCAATCGCCTCCTCGGCCCCGACCCGGCGCAGGCCGGGCTGGTTCATCAGGTGCGGCGACCCGTCGGTCCACCGAACGACGCTGGCGAGAACATCGGCATCCGGCATCCCGCGTGCCGCCTCGAGGAGCGCCGCCAGCGCCCCAGGGTCGGGCATCGTGTCGTCGTCCATGAGCCACACCCAGCCGGCTCCGGCCCGGGTGGCGTGGCCGATGCCGGCGTGAAAGCCGCCGGCGCCTCCGACGTTCACCGGCAGCCGCATGACCTCGATCGAGGATCCCGCGGCGGACAGCACCGCATCGGTGCCGTCGTCGCTGGCGTTGTCCACGACGAGGATCCGGTCCGGCGGGCGATCCTGTGCGGCGAGTGCGCGCAGGCTCTCCTCGAGCAGCGACTTGCGGTTGTAGGTGACCAGCACGGCCCACACGGGCCCTGCGCGGGCAATCACGGCGGGGCGGGGCCGGCGCCGCCGGAAGCCGGTGCCGCTATCGTGACTTCCGAGTCGTCCGCAACCATGGGCGCATCCACGCGCCAGCGCGTCGATTCACGTGCTGGCGTGTTCCAGCCGATACCTTCGCGATGCGCCACCGTCACCGCCCGACACGCTATCCGCTTTCGCGTCGCCGCTTCCTCCAGGCCGCGGCGGGCGGCCTCGCCGGTGCGGCAGTGCCCTCGCTGGCCGGCCGGCTTCCCGCGGCGCAGGCTGCTGCCGGATGCCCAAGCGACAACCCGATCGTCAGCGAGAACCGCTGCACCGACCCGGAGACGTGGTCCGCGGGATGGAACTTCCGCTGCGCGGCCCAGCAGCCGGACTTCGTCGGGTTCGCGACAACGACGAGCATCAACCGCGGCGAGGCGATCTCCTTCAAGGCGAGCACGTCGGATGGCGGATTCGTGAGCCGCACCGACGTCCGCCTGCAGATCTGGCGGCTCGGCTACTACGCGGGCCGCGGGGCGCGACTGGTGCACCAGCAGACCGGCCTGACCGTCACGTTCAAGGACACGGCAGCGCCGAACGCGTTCGGCACGTACACATGCGCCAACTTCGACGTGATGGCCACCATCCCGGGCGGCACGACCGCGTCGTGGCCATCGGGCGTCTACTTGGCGAAGATGTCGTCCACCGCTCCGTCGGTGCGCGACTGGCACATGGTCTTCGTCGTGCGGGACGACGGCCGGGCACGCGACCTGCTCGTGGTCATGCCGACGAACTCCTGGCAGGCGTACAACTACTACGGCGCGATGGGCTTCACGTCCGGAAAGTCGCTCTACTACTTCAACTCGAACAACCAGCCCGCCGCCGGCATCTACGACGACGGCCTCGGCCGGATCCGCGCCTCCAAGCTCTCCTTCGACCGGCCCCACGTCAACCCGTTCAACTCGTTCCTGGACTGGGTCCTCAACACCGAGTTCCCCCTCGTCTACTGGCTCGAGCAGATGGGGTACGACCTCGCCTACACCGAGGACGTCGCACTGTCGTCGGCGTCGGCGGCGCAGCTGACCAAGCCAGCCACGAAGACCATCGTCATCGCCGGCCACAGCGAGTACTGGACCAAGGGGATGCGCGACAACGTCCAGGCCGCCCGTGACGCGGGCACCAACGTCGCATCCTTCAGTGCGAACACCGCCTACTGGCAGGTCCGCTACGAGAACGCCGACCGCACCCTCGTCTGCTTCAAGTCGATCGAGGGGACCGGCGCCACCGGCACGGGCAACAAGGCCTTCAACGACTTCGGGCCCGGCAACGCCGGGCCGGGCTCGCCCGACAGCGCCCTCGGCCCGCTCGGCACCGCGATCAACGGCCAGAACAAGCCAGAGCTGGCGACCACGACCTTCCGCGATCCGGGCATCGACCACCAGGCGGGCGGTGCCGACGACGACATGCCCACCTCCGACGGCGCTCCGCCGAACGGCGCGAACAACATCGGACGCGTCGGGATCAACCGGCCCGAGAACGAGCTGTTCGGCATCCTCTACCTCGGCGACGACGACACCCAGCCCCACGGGCTGACGATCCCCGCCGGATCCAACGGCGAGTTCGCCGCCCACCCGGACTGGCGCAACTGCAACATCCCCCCCGGCGGCGCGACGGTCGGCGCGAGCCTCGTCGGCTGGGAGTGGGACGGAGTCCCGAGCGCCGGCAGCCTCGTGTACGCCGCGGCAGCCGCGGCGCAGCCGGCCGGCGTCAAGCGCATGAGCCAGACCGACCCGCGGATCAACCCGAGCGCGGCTCTGAGCTACCTCCTCGACGCAGGCCGCAAGCGCAGCTTCGGCGTCGCGGCGCAGCCGCCCGCCGGCCAGCAGCCCTTCGCCAACGCCGCGACGCACCGCCATGCGAGCGGCGCGTACGTGTTCGCCGCCGGCACGATGCAGTGGAGCTGGGGCCTGGCGCCGCGCTTCAACGCGTATGCGCCGACGCTGATGAACAAGTACCAGGACCTTCCGGTGTCCGACGCCGACCCTCGCATCCAGCAGGCGACATACAACGTCCTCTCCACCGGGGGCGTCCAGCCGGACACCCCGACCGAGAACATCGTCTTGGATCCCGGCCCCGCGCCCCCGCCCGAGCCGCCCATCCCGGTGCCTCCGGCCCCGCCGTCGCCCCCGGCGCCGACGCCGCCCGGCCCAGACCGCACGCCGCCGCGGATCACCGTCCGCACCGGCCAGATCACGGTGGGCTCGGACGGGATCGCCCGGATCCGGATCACCCTCGGCCGCACCGAAGCGCGCGGCGCGCTCGGGAAGATCTCGCTCGAGACCCAGCGCACGTATCGGCTAGCGCGATCCAGGCGTCGCCGCCGGCTGGCGATCGGCTCACGCACGTATCAGATCCTCTCGGGCCGCTCGCTGACCGTCGACGTCAAGCTCACCGCGACGGGCCGCCGGCTGCTGCGCGATGCGAAGTCGCGCACCCTGCCCATCTACGTCCAGGTGCAGGCGCAGGACCTCGCCGGCAACGCCCGCACCGTTCGGGTGAAGCGGACCCTCCGGCGCCCGTCGTCGCGCCGGACGGCATCGGGTCAACGCACGCGGCGCTCGACCACGTAGGCGACCGCCGGCCCGCCGCGAACGGCAAACGGCAGGCCGGGCGGCCCGAACGCCGCCGCCGGTCGGAACGCCGCGTCGATGCCCGCCATGAACACGCGGGCGTACGTCACGCCGATCGGGCCCGAGTTGTAGTTCGTGAAGTCGCGGCGGCCCAGGACGACGAGCCCCGGATCTGCCGCGGCCACCTCCCGCAGCGCGGCGCGCTGATCGGCGATAGTCGCAAGCGTCCCAGGAAAGACGTTCAGCACCCGCAGCGCCGGTCGCTGATCGGTCATGAAGTAGAGGCCCGGCTCGGCCGGGAGCGCCAGGAGGTACGCCCCCGGCGGCGAGTGCGCGCGGACATAGCGCACGGCGCCGCGCACGGCGGGCCCCGACGGACGCGCGGCGAGGTAGGTGCCGCGTGCCGTCGGCACCGGGACGTCCTGGATCCGATAGAAGAGCCACCACGCGTGGGCCGCCAGCCCGACGGCGATGAGGCCGAACGCCCCGAGCGCCGCGATCGAGATCTCGGGCCGGGCGTCGGCCAGCCGACGGTGGGCAACGGCGGCCACCAGCACGGGCAGAGCGGCGTAGTAGGTGGCGTAGACGTTCGTGGTGAACTCGTTGTAGGCGACGAACGCCAGCGCGCCGGCGCCGAGCAGCAGCGCGAGGTCGCCTGGCCACGACCGCCCGAGCGGCGGACCGTGGCCGCGCACCATGCGCACAACCCCCCAGGCCGCGCCGGCGAGGGCGAGCGCCGGCAGCCACGACATGCCGATCAACAGCTGCCGCACCTCGGTTTCGATCACGCCGCGCGTGCCCGGGAAGACCCCGAGCGCTCGCGACAGCCCGTCGAGCGCCAGCAGGGCCGCGACCGCCCCGGCAAGCGGCCAGAGCGCGAGCACGCGGCGGGCACCCGACGCCCGGCGAGCGCACACCACCGTGCCGGCAAACCCTGCGAGCAGCGTCCCATAGACCAACGCGCGCGCGGCCAGCGCGACTGCGCTCGTCAGGTTGAGCGGCGCCCAGTTCGCGTAGAAGTTGCCGCCGCCGCCCGAAAGGAAGCCGCTCGGAAAGAGGTTGTCGCTCAGGAGGCGTTCAGGTCCCGCAATCGCGGCCAGGACCGCGTACACCGGCGCAGCGAGTGCGACCGCCGCAGCGCACATCCACGCTGCGTCGGCAGCAGCCCGCCGCCCGCCGTCGGCGCGCCAGCGGCCCGCGACCGACCCCACGGCGACCACGACGGCGGCTACCAACATGTCGGGGCGAGTGAGCGCGGCCAGACCGACCGCCAGCCCGGCCAGGCCGGGACGGCTTCGCGCTGCCGCAAGCAGGACGAGCAGGACCGCCAGCAGGCCGACCGTGGCAGCGTTCGTGTGCGGCAGAACGAAGTTGAAGGCGGTGCCCGAGAACCCGACGGCCAGCACGACGGTCGCCGCCAGCGCCGCCGTGAGCGGCTCGAGCCACTGCCGGGCGAGGGCGTAGTAGGCCGCGGTGATCGAGAGCGTGATCGCGTAGCCGTAGGCCCAGGCGGTGGCGAAGGAGGTTCCGAAGATCCCGAACCACGCGGCGAGGCCGTACAGCCCGGCGGGCCCGTAGTAGTAGGTGACGTCGCGGTAGGGCACGATGCCGTCGCCGATGTAGTCGGCGGCCACCGTGAGGTCGTAGCCGGGATCGATGACCGGATTGCCCCACCGCCGCCAGCTCACCGCACTCAGCACCAGCAGGACGGCGACGAGCGCCAGCCCGGCGGCCCGATCGTCGAACCCGCGCTCCCGCCACGCGGTCAAGGCGCGGGCTCCGCGCGCAGGCGCCCGATCTCGCTCGGACGCACCGCCCGAACGGCGAGCGCCGCCGCAGCCCAGACGGCGACGCCGGCGGCGATCGCGATCCAGACGTTCTCGTCCCGAAGCAGGAGCAGGGTGAGGGCGAGCAGCGCCGCCGCGACGAGGCCGCGGGCGAGGCGGCCCCACTCGAGCCGGACCGGCGCCACCCGTCGCCCGAATCGGACGGCCATCACGACAAACACCAGGGCCTCGGCCGCCACGGTCGCAATACCGGCGCCGGTCGTTCCCAGCGAGGGGATGAGCGCGAAGTTCAGCCCGACGTTCAGCGCCGCCCCGGCGCCCACGCCGGCGGCATAGAAGCGTTCGTCACCGCAGGCGAGCAGCACGTTGCCGAAGTTGACGCTCACGATGATCAGCGCTGACGAGCAGATCAGCAGCGCAAACGGCGTCGACGCCGCCGCGAAATCCGATCCGAACGCCGCCGGCATCAGCTCGTCGGCGACGAGCACGCCGCCGATGGCGAGCGGAACGGCGAGCAGGATGCTCAGCGACGCGACGCGCGACACCTGTGTCCCGAGCCGCTCCGGCGCCTCAACGGCCAGCCCGGCTGCGTGGGGATAGAGCGCCTGCACCCACACGCCGGCGAGACCCGCGATCGCCAGCGGGATCCGGTAGGCGACGGCGTACTGGCCGACGTCTGCCGAGGTGCCGAGGTAGCCGAGCATGATCGAGTCCAGCGAGTAGTAGACCTGGATGAGGACCAGGGAGGCGCCGAACGGCAGGCTGCGCACGAGGCGGCGGCTCAGCATCCTCAGACGCGCGATGCGCCGCGGCCAGCCCGGAGACCGCACCGTGCCGACGCCGGCCCCGACCGCGAGCACTGCGAGCGCAGCGACGTACGACCAGGCGTACGCCGTTGCCCCGTCCGGACCTGACGCAACCGTCGCGACGGCAACGATGCCGCCCGCGACGGCGGCCCCGAGGCGCAAGCCGCCGAGCAGCCCAAGGCGCCGCTCGGCCTGGAGCATCCAGTCGAGGGTGAGGGCACCGATCACGAACGTGAGCCCCGTGATCGGAAGCAGCGCCTCGACTCCGTCGGTGGTGGCCAGGACCGGCGCCAGCACGACGAGCGCGGCGTAGCAGACCAGCGAGACGCCGAAGAGAAGAGTCACGACCTCGCCCGTGATCTCCCGAGCGCGTTCGGGCTCGCGGACCACATCGCGGATCGCGAGCACCGTCACGCCGAAGTTCACCGGGATCGCGAAATACTGCGCCAGGCTGAGCGCGAACTGGTAGTCGCCCAGCGACGACGGGCCGATCCGGCGCGTCACAACCGCAAGGACCGCGAACGAGACGGCCTGGCTGGCGACCGTCCCGGAGGCGAGCACCGCAAAGCCGCGCAGCAGGCCACGGAGGGAGTGCCCGCCGCGAGCGGGCTCGCCGCCGCTCACGCGCACGCCCCGCCGCTCATCATCCGTCGCGCTTCAGCCCGGCGAGCACGTCCTGCGCGCAGTCGAGCGCCTGGCGCATGCAGTCGTCCATGTCGAGGTAGAGGTAGTTCGCGAGGCGACCGGCGAAATAGGTGCGCTCCTCGCCGAGGCGCTGCGCCAAGAGCGCCTGGTAGCGGTCGTTCAGCGTCCGGTTGCGCTCGGTCTCGATCGGGTAGTACCGCGTCGGCGCGCCGGTGAACTCGAATCCGAGCACCGTCCCGCGGCACTGCTGGCCGGAGGCGTGCTTGGTCTCGTGGATGCGGATGAACGGGTACTCGAGGCCTGGGTAGTTGACGCACATCGCCCCCTGGGCGTACTCGCGGTGGGGCACGTAGACCGAGCGCACGAGGATGCCCCGCCACTCGAGCTCCCCGAGCGGCGCACCGGTGAACTCGTCCAGCGGGCAGGTCAGCACGACCGCATCGGCGGCGGCCTCCCGGATCAGGGCGTCGATCGAGTCGGCCGTCGCCTCGACCCCGGTCCGCAGCGTGGCCTCGGGCCGATTCAGCAGCCCGTTGATCAGGTCGGTGTAGCCGTTCGGCCCGCCGGGCCAGCCCTGGAACGGGTCCGGGAACAGGTACGGATCGTTGTCCCAGCGGACCGACACCCGCCGCGGCGCCCACTGAGCCGAGAGCTCCCGCGGCGGTCGCCCCCACTGCTTCTCGGTGTACGGACGGATGTACCGCTCGTACAGAATCGGCCCCATCAGCTCCAGGCACCACTCCTCGAAGTTCGCCGCCGCCGCCCGCTCCTCCGGACGGACGTCACGGCGCTCCTCGAGCTCGCGCATGATCTCCTGGCCGCGCGACTGGCGCTCGATGTCGCTCAGGAGGATCGGCCAGTTGAGGATCCGGCCTTCGATCACGATGTCGACCCGATGCCGGTAGGGCCGGAACGGTGTCATCCGGTTCGCGAGGGTCCAGACCTCCTCGTCCTCGGTGTGGAAGATGTGCGATCCGTGCGGCTCGTACAGCACGCCGTTCATGTGCTCGGACCGGATCAGGCCGCCGGGCACGTCGGCGCGTTCGACGAGCACGCACTCAACCCCCGCGTCCGCGAGCCGATGCGCGAGGGTGCAGCCGGTGAGTCCGGCGCCGACGATGAGGACCGTGGACATGGGGGCGCAGAGGCTATCGGCGGGCCGGGCGGCGCACTGAAGCGCCGGAGCCCGGCCTGCCGCACCAGTAGGCTCGGTCGGCGATGCGGGCGCGCCCGTCCTCGGGCTCGCCCGACTTCCGTACCAGCGTGATGCCGACACCGCCCGATCTGTCGCCTCCGGCCCTGCGGGGCGCCGTGTCGCAGCCCGACGCCGCGCCGCCCCTGAAGCTGCTCCATGTGGTGGAGGCCTTTGGCGGAGGGACCTACGAGGTCGTGCGGACGCTCGCGACCGGGCTGGCGGAAGCAGGCCACCACGTCACCGTGGCACACGGGCGGCGTCCGGTCACGCCGTCGGCGATCGACATCCGTCGCGCCTTTCCACCGTCGGTGTCGCTCGTGCCGCTCGGGTGGGCCGACCGTCGCCCGGCCTCGCAGCTTCGCGCCGCGCGAGCACTGCGCACCCTGGCCAGGAGCCTGCGTCCCGACGTCGTGCACCTCCACTCGTCGTTTGCGGGATTCGTGGGGGCGCTCGCACTGCCCCGCGGGATCCCCTCGATCTTCACACCGCACGGCTACTCGATCGCGGCGCCCGGCCTGCCCCGCGCCGAACGTGCGGCGCGCATCGCAGCCGAGCGATTCGTGGCGCGGCGGGTGTCGGTCGTCGGGGCGGTGTCCGCGCCCGAGGCGGCGCTGGCCCGCGGCAAGGCGCACGCCCGCCACGTCGTTGTCGTCCCGAACGGGATCCCGGAACTCGACCCGGGCCGCGAGCCGCCGCCCCGCCCGCGACCGGTCGCCCGCGTCGTTGCGATGGGCCGGGTCGAGCCGGCCAGGCGCCCTGCCGAGACCGTCGCGATCCTGCGCGCCGTGGCGGACGTCGCCGAGATCCAGTGGATCGGCGGCCCCGGTCCCGACGCTGCAGACGATCCGGCACTCGGGGGCATCCCGAGCACCGGATGGCTGCCGCGATCCGCCGCGTTGCACGCGCTCGCCGACGCAACGGTGCTCGTGCAGTGGTCGGCCTGGGAGGGCCTGCCGCTCTCCGTGCTCGAGGCGTTCGCCCGCGATGTCATCGTCATTGGCAGCGACATCCCGGCGCTGGTCGACATCCTCGGGTCCGAGCAGGTCCGTGCCGAGCCTGCAGGCGCAGCGGAACTCGTGCGCGAGGCGATCACATCTCCGCAGACCCGGAGCCGGCTCCTGGCCGCGCAGCGGGATCGACGGGGCGCATTTGGCGCCGCGACAATGGTGGCACGCTGGACCGCGGTGTACGCCGCGCTGTCAGCGGGCCGGCAGCTGCCCGGCTCGCAGGCTCGGGCAGGAATCCCGGCGGTCAACTAGAATCGACGCGCCGATGGATCTCCGTTCCTTGGCCGCGACGGTGTGGCGGCGCCGCTGGGTCGTCGTCACCGTCGTCGTCGTCGCGACCGCAGCGAGCGTCGCGTTGGCCGCGACGCGGCCCGAGCGCTACGAGGCGACCACGACGGTCGTCCTGACGCCGAACACCGAGCAGGGCCAGGTGTTCCTCGGTGCGGACAACCTCGCGGCGCTGCTGGAGACCTACGCCGCCACGGCGGAGTCCGACGTCAACCGGGTGCGAGCCGAGCGGATCCTCGGGCGGCCGCTTGGCGGGGAGATCGATGCGTCGCCGCAGGCAGGCACGGGCGTCCTCGAGGTCAGCGTGATCGGCGCGCCGCCGCGGGCCGTCCAGCAGAGCGCCAACGCCGTTGCGCGCGCGTTTCTGGTGTCGCTGCGCGGCAACCGCCTCGTGGTGGGTGAGATCGTCAATCCCGCGCAGCTTCCGACGAGCGCGGTTCAGCCGCGACCGCCGCTGATCATCAGTGCCGCCGTGCTCCTCGGGCTCGTCGTGGGCATCGTGCTCGCCCTTGCGGTCGACCGCTTTCGCCGGCGGGTCGAAACCGTCGAGGACGTGGCCGAGATCACACGGGCGCCCATTCTCGGCACGATTGGCCGCGCCCGCGGCCTCGAGCGCGGACACGCCCGGGTCGTGTGGAGCGAACCGGGAATGATGAACGTGCAGGAGAACATGCGCGCCCTGCGCGCCAACGTCGAGTTCCTCGTCAAGGACCTGCCGTCGATCGTCCAGGTGACGAGTCCATCCCCGGAGCAAGGCAAGTCGACGATCGCCGCCAACCTCGCGGTGGCGATGGCCCAGATCGGCTTGCCCACGATTCTCGTGGACGGAGATCTGCGCCGACCGATTCAGAGCAACGTCTTCGGCGTCACCAGCCTCGTGGACGGCATGTCCGGCTACCTTGCCCACGGCGGCATGATCGAGCCGACGGCGACCAGCGTCCCGAACCTCTCGATCGTCCCGAGCGGCCAGGTCAACGCAGACTCAACCGAGCTGCTTCACGTCCGGCTGCGCCCGGTCCTCAGCGAGCTGCGCACCCTCGATTCGCTCGTCATCATCGATTCACCGCCGCTGCTGCCGGTCAGCGATGCCCGCCTGATCGCCGCCGAAGTCGACGGCGTGATCCTCGTCGTGGGAACGGGGACCCGGCCGAGCGAGCTGCGTGCCGCCGTGCAGAAGCTCGAGTTCGTCGACGCGAACCTCATGGGCATCGTGCTCAACCGATCCAAGGAGAAGCACGACCGCGACGTCGGCTACTACGGGTACGGGCCCAGCACGCCCGATCCGCAAGCCGCCAGCACCGGGTAGCCGTGCCCGGCTGGCTCTCGGATCGCTACGAGATCCTCGTTCTGGCGCCGCTCGCCGGCCTCGCGGTGGCAGCGGGCGCGGCGTTCGCGCCGCTCGCGTTCGCGGCCGCCCTCGTCGCGATAGGACTGATCGCGCTCGTGTTCGCGCGCGCGAAGCAGGTGCTGCTCGTCTTCGTCGCCGTGCTTCCGTGGGAAGGCGCCCTGAAGGTCCCGACCGAGACGATCACGGTCGTCAAGCTATTCGGCGTCCTGCTCGTGCTCGCCTGGATCGTGCGAGCAGTCGCGACCAGCGCACCGCTGCGGCTCAGCCCCACGTTCGTCCCGGTTGGGATCCTCGGCCTGGTCGTGGGGCTGTCCCTCGTCGCGCTGCAGGACCCCGTGGCGGGGCTGCCGAACGCGATCCGCTACGCGCTCTACATCGCGTTCTTCTTCCTCGTCGTCCAGCTCGTCGAGACCAAGACGGAAGTCGTCAATCTGCTGCGGGTCTACGTCCTCTCGACCGGAGCGGCGGCCGTCTACGCCCTCGTGCTCTTCCTGCAGGGAACCGTCGAGCGGGCCGCCGGGCCGATCGAGGATCCGAACGACTTCGCCTTCGTCCTCGTCGCAACGATGCCCTTCGCTGGCTACCTGATCGCCCGTGATCGCCGGGCGAGGTGGCTCTGGATCCTGTGCCTGCTCGCGCTGTTCGGCGCGGCCATGGCCACGTTCAGCCGCGGCGGCCTCGTCGGGCTCTTGGCGATCGCCACGTGGGCGGTGCTTGCCAGGAGGATCCCGGTCGCCGGCCTCCTCGCGGCAGGGCTCGGCCTCCTGCTCGTCCTCGCCCTCGGCTTCGCCGCGTTCTCGCCGCTGATCAAGGAGCGACTCGAGCTCAAGAGCAACATCGCCCAGTACAACGTCGCCACGAGGGATGCGTACTGGGATGCGGCGGTGCGCATGAGCTTCGACGAGCCGCTCCTCGGCATCGGGCCGGGCCAGTTTGCGGCGCGGTCCAGTGAGTACGTCCGCGATGCCCCGCTCAAGGTGACCGGCGTCGTCGTGCACAACAGCTACCTGGAGATCCTGGCCGAGGACGGATACGTTGCCCTCGCGGCGTTCATCGCGTTCCTCGGCGGAAGCTGGCTGCTCCTGCGCGGCGCATACGCCGACTACCGGGCGCGCGGCGACCCCGATGCCGCCCGCCTCGTGACCACCGTGCAGGCCGCGCTGATCGCGGCCTGCGTGTCGGGCTTCTTCCTGAGCGTGCAGCTCGCGACTCCGTACTGGCTGATCGGCGCGCTGGCCTGCGTGCTCTCGCTCGACGGGGCGCGCGCAGTCGAGCCCGCCGGAGATTCGGCCTTGGTCTCGGCGACGTGAGGATCGCGATGGTCACGACGCTCGAGCGTGCCGGCCCGATCGAGCACGCGCTGGCGCTCACGGCGGGACTGGTCGGCGCCGGCGACGAGGTCGTCGGCGTTTGCGCCTCGGAGGTGATGGCCGAGCGCTTCGCGGCTGCCGGAGCGGAGCCGGTCGTCGCCCCGATCACTTCGCCGGGCGACATCCGGGGCGGGCGAGCGGCATGGGCGGCGGCGCGCGGGGCCGACGTCGTCCACGCACAGGATCGCCGGGCCGGGCTGTGGGTGCGGCTCGGCCCGCGACCGCGACCGCGCGGCATCCGCGTCTACACCGCGCACGGCATGCCCGAGCCCTACCACCCGCCCCCCGCCGGCAGCGGCCACCCGAGCTGGCGCGCACGGCTTGCGTATCGCGGCCTCGACGCCGCGCTGTGCCGCCGCGCCGACGCGATCATCGTGCCGTCGCGAGCGTTCGCGCAGCTGTTCGTGGACCAGCTTGGCTACCCCCGGGCGAAGATGGTGGTCATCCCGAACGGAATCGATCCGCCGGCGCGTCTGGATGGCCGCGGCGACCGGGTGGGCGCCGTGTCGGTGTTCGAGCCGTACAAGGGCCTCGACGTCTTCATCCGCGCTGCGGCACGGGTGGCGGCGGCGCGCCCCGCGCAGCGGTTCGTGCTCTTCGGCAGCGGCTCGCAGGAGCCGGCGCTGCGGCGGCTGGCTGCCGATCTCGGGCTTTCGGACCGCATCGACTTCCCGGGCTTCGTCCCGGCGGAGGAGGCGTTGCCGCAGCTCTCGGTCTACGTGATGACATCGTGGTTCGAGAACTGCCCGATCGCCCTGCTCGAAGCGATGGCGCTCGGGGTTCCCGTCGTCGCGACGCACGAGTACGGCGTGCCGGAGATCGCCACCGACGGCGCCGCGATCCTGCCTGAGCCCGGAGATGATGCCGGCGTCGCCGACGCGATCGTGTCGTTGCTCGACGATCCTGCCGCGGCCCGCCAGCAGGCCGATCGGGCTCGCGAGCGCATCCTCGCCCGCTTCACGACCGCCGAGATGACCGCGGCGATCCGTGCCCTCTACGGTCGGCTGCTCTGCGGGGGCGCGCCGTGAGCGAGCCGCGCGGCATTCTCATGACGATCGCCGAACTCGGCATCGGCGGCGCCGAGCGGCTGCTGGTTGAGCTTGCGACCGCGTTCGCGACGCGCGGGGATCGCGTGGCCGCAGCCGCTGCCCCCGGCCCGCTCGCTGCGGATCTCGAAGCCGCGAGCATCCCGTGGTCGGCCCTGCCGCCGCCGAGCCGGACAGCTGCCGCGACGGTCGCCGCCGCGCGTCGCCTTGGCGGCGTCACGCGCTCGGCGCGGCCGGATCTCATCCACGCCCACAACGTCCGGATCGCGGTCGCGTCGGCGCTCGGCTCGCGAGCGGTGTGGCCGCGCCCGCCCGTGCTCGTCACCTTTCACGGGGTGACCCCGTCGGAGTATCGCTCCGCTGCCCGGGCGCTGCGCCTCGCCGACTTGATCGTCTGCGTGTCGCGATCGACCGCCGACCAGCTCGTCGAGGCCGGGGGCCCGGCGGCACGTACCGAGGTGATCGTCAACGCCGTGCCGTCCGTGCCGCCACTCCCGGCCTCCCGCCGCGCCGAGCTCGACCGCGAGCTCGAGCTCGATGGCGCGCCCGTCGTGGCGATCGTCGGGCGACTCGCAGAGCAGAAGCGTCACGATCGCTTTCTGGACGCGGCGGCGATCGTGCACCAGCGGGTTCCAGACGCCGTGTTCGTCGTCGTCGGCGATGGCGCGCTGCGCGAGCCGCTGGCCCGGCGGGCCGCCGAGCTGGGGCTCGGTCCTCACGTCAGGTTCACGGGCGCGCGCGGCGACGCTCGCGACGTGATCGCTCGCGCCGACATGCTGGTGTTCTCTTCCGACTGGGAAGGGCTCTCGCTCGTGGCCTTGGAGGCGCTGGCCGCCGGGACGCCGGTGGTTTCGACCGACGTCCAGGGCATGCGCGAGGCGCTTGGCGCCGACGCCGGCGTCGTCGTGGACGAGCGATCCGCAGACGCCCTCGCCCAGGCCGTCGTCAGCCTGCTCAACGCTCCGAACGACCGAGCTCGCATGGGCGATGCCGGTCGGGCACGGCACCGCGACCGTTACAGCATGGATGTCATGATCGACGCCTACGCTGCTGCGTACGATCGCCTGGTCACGTCCTGAGCGCCAGCAGCCGCACGATCCGCCGCGCCGGCGATTCCATCGCGATATCGAGACGGACGTTCACGTGGCCGGCGCGGGCCAGTTCGCGCGCCGCGCGGCGATCGAGTCGCAGCCGAGCCCCCCGGGTGTGACCCGCCCGCACAGTGAAGGTGGCGGCTGTGGCGGATGCGGCCGCGGCCTGCGACGTCAGCCGCAGCCGCTGGCGGCACGTCTGGCCAACGGCCCCGCGGCAGGCGATGCGTACCGTCACGGCCCCATGCCGCGCCCGGACGCGCACCACGCGTGCGGACGCCGGTTGCGCTGCCGAGCTCGAAGCTGTCGCGGCGAGACGCGACCGCTTCTTCTTCCCAGCCGGCCTGGGTGCTGGCGTTGGTGTTGGTGCCGGGTCGCGGGTGAGGATGAGGGCGGTCTTGG
>CAZEKK010000027.1:14508-17469 GCA_964512905.1 uncultured Solirubrobacteraceae bacterium | reverse complement strand
CGCCGAGCGCGGTCGCGGTCTGCGGGGTCAGCCCGACGTGGCCCATCACCGGGATCCCGGCCCGGGCGATCGCGCGCGCCCGGTCCACCGAGGCGCCCCCGCCCTCGAGCTTGACCGCGTCGCAGCCGGCCTCCTTGACGAACCGCTGCGCGGTGCCGATCGCCTGCTCGTCGGACGCCTCGTAGGAGCCGAACGGCAGGTCGCCGACCAGCAGCGGAGTCGTGAGCCCGCGCCGGACCGCCTTGGCGAGCACCAGCATCTCGTCCATCTCGACGGGGACGGTCGTGCCGTAGCCGAGGACGGTCATCGCCGCCGAGTCGCCGACGAGCACGACGTCGACGTCGGCGGCTTCCGCCACCCGGGCCGAGGGGAAGTCGTAGGCCGTGACCATGACGATCGGCTCGCCGCCCTGCTTCATCTCCTGCAGGCGGGGGAGCGTGACCGGAAGCCGGCCGGGGCCGGGCGTGTCGGGGATGCGGGGGGCCGAGGACATCAGGGATCCCTTCGATCGTGGTCGGCGCCGGAACCGGTCGCCGCCGGAGAACGGGAGGTGGCTGGGGCGGGGCGGGGAGACAGCATCGCGTTGTCGATCAGCCGGGCCGCACCCACGCGGGCGGCCACGGCGATCAGCGTGTCGCGGTCGACGGCGCCGACCGGAAGGAAGGTGTCGGGGTCCACGACGGCCACGTACTCGGGCTCGACGCCGTGGCCCGTCATGACGGCACGGGCCGCTTCACCGACGGCGTCGGGGTCCCGTTCGCCGGCGGCGACTGCAGCCTCGGCAGCGTCGAGGCCGCGGCGCAACGCGACGGCGCGCTCGCGGTCGGCGCCGGCCAGGTACGCGTTGCGGCTCGAGAGCGCCAGGCCGTCGGCCTCGCGCACGGTCGGCAGGGCCTCGATGCGCACCGGCAGGTCGAGGTCGCGGGCCATGCGGCGCACGACGGCGGCCTGCTGGGCGTCCTTGTTGCCGAAGAATGCGACGTCGGGCTGCGCCATCGCGAACAGCTTCGCCACGACCGTCGTCACGCCGTCGAAGTGGCCCGGGCGGTGCTCGCCCTCGAGCGGCTCGGACACTCCGGCGACCGACACGGTGGTGGCAAAGCCGGGCGGATAGACCTCCTCCACAGCGGGGACGAACAGCAGGTCGGCCCCGGCGGCGGCGGCCAGCCCGGCGTCCCGGGCCTCGTCGCGCGGGTAGGCATCGAGATCCTCGCCGTGGCCGAACTGGGCCGGATTGACGAAGACCGAGACGACCACGACGCCGCAGGTGTCCCGGGCGCGCCGGATCAGGGAGAGGTGCCCGGCGTGGAGCGCGCCCATCGTCGGCACGAGCCCGATGGTGACGCCGGCCCGGCGGGCGGGCGCGAGCGCGGCCCGCAGGTCCGCGACCGTGCGCACGGTGCGCGGGACTGCCGATGCGCCGGCCCCCTCCGCTTCCGACGCCCGCCCTGCGAGCGCGCGGGTCGCGGCGGTCAGGGTGTCGAACAGCTCGACCAGATCCGGCGCGCGCTCGGCCACCGCCGCACGCTGCCGCTCCACCGTCGCCTCGTCGCCGCGGGCCACGGGGCCGGTGAGTGCCGCCTCGGCGCCGAGCGCGGCCCAGTTGTCGACCGCGGCCCGCACGAGCGGCGCCAGCTGCTCGCGGCTCACGCCGGCCGTCGCGGCGAGGCGCTCGGCCGCGCCCTCGATGGTGACGAGGAAGTTCGAGGCGATCGAGGCCGCGGCGTGGTAGGCGGCCCGGTCCTCGGCGCGCAGGCGCGTCGGCGCCATGCCGAGCGCGCGGGCGAGCGCCTCAGCGGTCGCCAGCGCCCGCGGCGTGGACCCGGAGACCGCTGCGCCGACGCCGGCGAAGTCCGCGCCGTCGGGTGTGACGGTCATCAGCGGGTGTAGCGAGAACGCCTCGTGCGGCGCAAGCAGGTCGAGCCCGGAGGCGCCGCTGCAGTGGCCCACCAGCGGCCCTGGCGCCACCCCGGCCGCCGCGGCGGCGATCTCGCCGTCGGGCACGCACAGCAGCACCGCGTCGGCTCCCGCGCCGTCGGCGCCGCGCCCGGCGGGGCCGTCGACCACGACGCCGGCGTCCCGCAGGGCGCGGGCGAGGGCCGTCCCGAGACGGCCAGGACCGACCACGGCCACGCGGCGCGGGCGGTCGGAATGGGAGTGGTCTGTGCGGTCCAGTTCCCGCATGGAGATACCGGTCGCGGCGGGGATGCAAGAAGAATCGGCCAGCCGATCTGCCCTCGATGCGGAGTGGCAGCCGGCCGGGACAGTGTACCGGCGCGCCGCGAGGGTACGATCGCGACGATGGCGGCGGTCGAGCATCCAGCCGGCGCCTCGGCCCCGGAGCGGCGCGAGGCCCTCAAGGCGGTCTGGCACGAGGCCCGCGGCTGCCAGCGCTGCGCCCTGGCGGAGACCCGGACGACGGTGGTCTTCGGTGCGGGCCATGCCGACGCCGACCTGATGTTCGTCGGCGAGGCGCCCGGGCGCCACGAGGACGAGCAGGGCCTGCCGTTCGTCGGGCAGGCGGGCAAGCTGCTCGACGCCCTGCTCGCAGAAATCGGCATGGAGCGCGGGGACGTGTTCATCGCCAACGTCCTGAAGTGCCGCCCGCCCGGGAACCGCGATCCGCTCCCCGGGGAGATCGACGCCTGCGCCGGCTACCTGCGCGCGCAGATCGCCCTGATCCAGCCCCGGGTCATCTGCACCCTGGGCAACTTCGCGACCAAGCTGCTGCGCCAGGATCGCGCGGGCATCACCCGGGTCCACGGGACTCCGGAGATCCGCGTGGTGGGCGGGCGGGCGGTGCGGCTCTACCCGCTCTTCCATCCCGCCGCGGCGCTGTACAACCGCGACACGCTCGTTCCGGTGCTCAGGGAGGACTTCGCCCGCATCCCCGACCTGCTCGCGCTGGCGGCGCCACCGCAGCCCGCAGAGCCGACCGCGCCGGACGAGCCGCCCGGGCCC
>CAZEKK010000027.1:11819-14408 GCA_964512905.1 uncultured Solirubrobacteraceae bacterium | reverse complement strand
GAGGCCGCTGGCGACGGCGGCGTGCAGCACCTCCGACACGTACCCGAGCTGCGGCTCGCCGAGCGCGGGGTAGACGCCGACCCAGAAGGTCTGCTCGGCCACCTCGTCGGCGCGGGGCAGCGGCACGGGCGTCCGGCAGGCCACATCCGCGTAGGCCGGCTGGCGCACGATGTTTCCCGCGAACAGCAGCCGGGTGGCGATCCGGGCCTCGTCCAGGCGGTGCAGCAGCGCCCGGCGGCCGAACGGCGCCCCCTCGCGCAGCGTGAGCGGGAAGCCGAACCAGCTCGGGTCGGCGTCCGCGGTCGCCTCGGGCAGCACGAACACGTCCTCGAGGTCCGCGACCAGCTCCCGCAGCAGCGCGAAGTTCCGGCGCCGCGCGGCGCAGAAGGCGTCGGCCTTCGCGAGCTGGGCGCAGCCGACGGCGGCCTGCATGTCGGTCAGCTTGAGGTTGTACCCGCGGTGCGAGTAGATGTACTTGTGGTCGTAGCCGGCCGGGAGGTCGCCGATCTGCCAGTCGAAGCGCCGGCCGCACGTGTTCTCCTTCCCGGGCTCGCACCAGCAGTCGCGACCCCAGTCCCGGAACGACTCGACCAGGGTCTTCAGGATCCCGCGATCGGTCATCACCGCCCCGCCCTCGCCCATCGTGAGGTGGTGGGCTGGGTAGAACGAGACCGTGGCCAGCTCGCCGAAGGTGCCGACGTGGCGGCCGGCGTAGGTCGAGCCGACCGCGTCGCAGCAGTCCTCGACGAGCAGGAGGTCGTGCCGCGCGCAGAACGCGGTCACGGAGGCGAGGTCGAAGGGATTCCCGAGCGTGTGGGCGGCCATCACGGCGCGGGTCCGGTCCGACCGCGCGGCCTCGAGCTGGCTGGCGTCGAGGTTGTAGGTGGGGATGTCGACGTCCACGAACACCGGCACCAGCCCGTTCTGGACGATCGGGTTGACCGTGGTGGGGAACGACGTCGCGGTGGTGATGACCTCGTCGCCGGGCTGCAGCCGGCGGTCGCCGAGCTTCGGGCTCGTGAGCGCCGAGACGGCGAGGAGGTTCGCCGACGAGCCGGAGTTGACCAGCGAGCAGTGGCGCACGCCCCACCAGGCGGCGAACTCCGACTCGAACCGCCGGGCGAAGCGGCCGGTGGTCAGCCAGAAGTCGAGCGTCGCGTCGGCCAGCGCGGTCATGTCGTCGGCGTCGAAGACGCGGCCGGCGCACGGCACGGGGCTCTCGCCGGGCGTGAAGGGGCGCTCCGGGTGCGCCGCCGCGTGGTAGCGGGCGACGAGGTCGAGGATCTCCGCCCGCAGGCTCTCCGGCGTGTCGGCCACGCGCCGAGACTAGATCATGGAATGGTGGCGTCCGCCGCCCGCGGGATCAGTCGTTGACCCGCTCGATCAGGAACGCGACGCGCACGTGGGCCCGCCACTCGTCGAGATTCTCGCCGCGCAGGCCGGTCGAGACGACGTCGACGGCCTTGATGTTGCGCAGCGTCTGGCGGGCGTCGTTGAGCGCCTGCTGGACGGCGTCGTCGGAGCTGACGGTCGAGCTGCCGACGAGCTCGATGATCTTGACCACGGCCATGGTGCCTCCAGAAGTCGGGGAACGGGCGCGACGCTACTCCCTGCCGGGCGGCGGCGACGGCCCGCGGCGGCGGGCGGCGCGCAGGGCGGCCAGCTGGGCCCGCTCCCGCGCTGCCGGTCGTCCGGCGAGCGTCCGCGCCGCGGCCCGGGTCGCGAACGTCAGCGCCTGCGCGGCGTCGTCGAGCGCGAGCGCCACCGGCCCGCGGGCGGCGAGGACCTCGCGCCGCCGCGCGGCAAGCAGGGCGTGGGGCTCGCCGCCGAAGGCCGCTGCCGTGGCGTGGGCGCCGGCGTGCCGAAGCCGGACGCCCGGGTGCAGTTCGGTCCGCACGCCCGCGTCCCGGGCGCGCAGGCAGAGGTCCATGTCCTCGGCGTAGAGGAAGACCGCGGGATCGAACGGCCCCAGCCGGCGCAGCGTCGCCGTGCGGGCCGCCAGGCAGGCACCGATCGCCCATCCGACCGTGCGGGGGCGCTCGGACCGCCACGGATCGGCTCGGCGGCGGACGGGGCCGGGCAGCAGCGCCGGGGGCAGCAGCGCGGGCAGCAACGCGCCGGCGGTGCCCGGCACGGGATGCGCGCTGCGCTGCACGCTCCCGTCGGCGTTGAGCAGACGCGGCGCGGCGAGGACGTCGCGGGCCCGCACGCGCTCGGCGAGCGCGAGGATGCCCGCGTCGAGCAGTTCGACGTCCGGATTGAGCAGGACGGCGACGTCGGACCGCGCCCGGGCGAGGCCCGCGTTCGTCGCCGCCCCGAAGCCCGGGTTGCCGGGCAGGGCGACCGTCTCGGCGCCCCAGGCCGCGGCGATGTCCGCGCCGTCGTCCGCGGAGCCCGAGTCGGCGACGACCACCTGCGGGCGGGGATCCAGCCAGCGGTCGATCGAGGCGAGGAGCCGCCGGAGGTCCGCTGCCGAGTCGTGGATGACCACCACCGCGGTGAACGGGTCGCCGCCGGAGCTCCCTGCCGGCGGCCCGGCGGCCGCGCCGTCGCGGTCGGTTCCGCCCGCGCCGCTCATCCCCGCGCCGC
>CAZEKK010000027.1:0-11719 GCA_964512905.1 uncultured Solirubrobacteraceae bacterium | reverse complement strand
CCCGCGCCGCTCATCCCCGCGCCGCCCTGGCCTCGTCGATGACCGCCGACAGCCGCTCCGCCCAGGCGTCGGCGCCGTAGCGGCCTTCGGCGCGGGCGCGGCCCAGGCGTCCCAGCGCGGCGGCCTCGCCCGGCTGCTCGAGCACGTCGACGAGGGCCGCCGCCGCTGCGGCGGCGTCGCCGGGGGGGTAGGTGCGGCCGACGCCCGCGTCCACGATCTCCGCCGGGCCCGCTGCGGCCGGGGCGACGACCGGACGGCCTGCCGCCATGGCCTCGACCAGCGCCATCCCGAACGGCTCGCGCTCGGCGCAGTGCAGCAGGCAGGTGCACTCGCGCAGCAGCGCCGCCGCGTCGTGGGTGCCGGGCCGCAGGTCGATGACGCCGTCGAGGTCGGGGCGCGCGGCGCGGTCGCGCAGGCGGGCGAGCAGCGCCTCGGCCGCGGCGCCGAGCGCCGGGCCCGCGACGGTCAGGCGCAGGCCGGGCAGGGACGGGGCGGCGAGCGCAGCCGTCTCGAGGGCGAGGTCCGGGCGCTTCCACGGGACCAGCGCACCGAGCACGAGCACCCGCGGGGGCGCGGCCACCGGCAGCGGCTCGGTGGCGAAGCGATCCAGGTCGGTGCCCGGCGCCACGACGCGCAGGCGCGCGCCCAGGCGGCCGCGCGGGTCGACCGCGGCGGCGACGGCACGCGAGGGCGCCGTGACGCGGTCCGCGCGCCGGGACGCGGCCCGCGCCGCAGCGGCGATCGCGGGGCCCGGGGGGAAGTCGTTGTGCTGGATCACCAGCGCGGGCCGGGGGCGAAGCCCGGCGAGCGCCGGCACGGCGGCCAGCGCCGGCCGCAGGCTCCAGGCCACGACGGCCCCGGGCTGCCGGGCCCGCACGAGTTCGCGCAGGGCGTCGCCGTGACGGGCCAGCGCCGCCGCGGCGCGTCCGCGCGCCGCGAGGCTCGCCCGCAGGGCGAGCGGCTGGGGCGGGATCGCGGCCACCTCGACGCCGCTCGCCCGGGCGGCCTCCGCGAGCGGCCCGGGCGGGGCCGCGAGGACGACGCCGTCGATCCGCTCGGCGGCGTCGCGCAGGATGCGCTCGGCGCCGCCGAGCGCCTCCGACGAGCAGACCAGCAGGGTGGGCGCGGACCGGGGGGCCACGGACCGCCTCGACGCTAGCACCCGTTCGCGCAAGGCGGTCGACTAGACTCGCGCGCCACATGGAGGAGGGACTCGGGTCGCCGCGCACCGACGGAGGGGCCGACGCACGCTCGCCCGCGCGCGTTGCCCTCGTCCACGACTTCCTGCTGGACATCCGCGGGGCCGAGCGGGTGTTCTCCGCGATCTGCGACCTCTGGCCCGAGGCGGACCTCTTCACCACGATCTACGACGAGCGCGGCACCGAGGGGCGGTTCGCCCATCGCCGCGTCCACACCTCGTTCCTGCAGCGGCTGCATCCGACGGCGTCGACGTTCCGGTCGCTGCTCCCCCTCTACCCGCAGGCCATCGAGAGCCTCGACCTCTCCGGTTACGACGTGATCGTGTCGTCGTCGAGCGCCTGGGCGCACGGGGTCATCGCCGACGACGCGGTCCACGTCTGCTATTGCCACAACCCCTTCCGGTACGCCTGGAACGCCCGCGAGGCGACCCTCGCCCAGCGCGGCCCGATCGGGCGCGCGGCGCTCGGGGCGCTGTTCAGCCGCTGGCGCCAGTGGGACTGGATCGCCGCCCAGCGGGTCGATCGCTACCTGGCGAACTCCCAGACGACGCAGCGGCGGATCGCCCGCTACTACGGCCGCGAGGCCTCCGTGCTCTACCCGCCGGTCGAGACCACGCGGTTCGCGCCCGGCCCGGTCGGCGACCACTACGTCGTCCTCTCCGAGCTGATGCCGCACAAGCGCATCCATCTCGCCGTGGAGGCCTTCAACCTCCTGCGGCGCCCGCTGGTCGTGCTCGGCGACGGCCCGGACTCGCGCCGCCTGCGCCGGCTGGCGGGGCCGACGGTGCGCTTCGAGGGCCGCGTGTCCGACGCCCGCGTCGCCCAGGTGCTCCAAGGGGCCCAGGCGCTCGTCGTCACCGCCACGGAGGAGTTCGGGATCGCCGCGGTCGAAGCCCAGGCCGCCGGCCGCCCCGTGATCGCCCTTGCCGAGGGCGGCGTGCGCGAGACGGTCACCGAGGGCGTGACGGGGACGTTCTTCGGCGCGCTCGATCCCGCCGCCCTCGCCGCGACGGTGGCCGGCTTTGACCCGCGGTCGATCGACCCGGCGGCGTGCGTGGAGAGCGCGCAGCGCTTCGACGCCAACCGGTTCGGGAGCACGCTGAAGGCCGTCGTCGACGAGGCCCGCGGCGCGACGCGCGAGAAGCCCGTCGACCCGCGGCACCGCCGGCGCACCCGCCGGGGCCCGACGCTTCTGCGGCCCGCGCGGCACTGACCGCGCATCGGAACGCGCCCCAGCCGCCCGTCTCGTTCCCGAAACGAATGCTCAGCCCGGCAGGCAGGCCGGCGTCCGCGGATCGCAGGCCGTCACCACCGCGAAGCCGTTGCCGACCTTGCGGTCCGGATCTTCGGTCTCGAGGACCTCGAGGCCGATCGCCTCGCACAGCGCCACGAAGGACTCGCAGGTCCAGACGGTCCAATGGCGGTCCTCCTCGGAGGCGAAGCCCGCGGCGTGCCGGGCCAGCAGGTGCTCGACCGGGTCCAGGGCGCGGTCGTAGTCGAAGGTGCGATCCCGGTGCGGGACGACCAGGAAGAGGTGGTGACGCGCGACGCGGTCCCACTCGAGCAGCGCCTTGACCGGGTCGGGGACGTGCTCGATGACGTGCGAGGCCAGCACGAAGTCCACCGACTTGTCGGCGAAGGGGAGGTCGTCGCCCGGGGCGACGACGTCGACCGGGAGTCGGGCGCCGGCCAGGCGCTCCTCCTCGCGCTTGTAGATCGTGTCCATCGAGGCGTAGCGGTCCACGTTGATCGCATCGATCGGGTAGCGGTTGTGAGCCCCGCCGCCGATCTCGATGCCCCGCAGGCCGCCGAGGTAGCGGCGTGCCAGGGGGTAGCGCTCGGACCGGCGGCGCGCGACCCGGTGCTGGATCGGCGCGGGTGCGCGCTGCAGCAGGCGTCCGGCGATCGTCGGCATCGCGCGTACGCTACTCGCCGTGCGCTCCCTCGGCCGCCACTCCGCTGCCATGGTTCTCACGGTCGGGTCGGGCATCGCGGTGGTGTTCGTCTCGACGCCGCTCATCATCGATCACGTCGGCCGCTCCGGCTACGGCGCATGGACGCTCTGCATGGCGTTCGTCGTCTACCTCGGCATCGCCGAGGCCGGCATCGGCCCCGCTGCCCAGCGTCACGTCGCGCTGGCCAGCGGACGGGCGGACCGCGTCGCGGCGGCGCGCGTGCTGTGGACCTCGCTGGCGGCCTACCTGGCGCTCGGCCTCGCCCTGCTGGCGGTCACCGAGGCGCTCGCGCCCTGGCTGGCCGAGGTCTTCGGCTTCACGGGAGCGCTGCGCGACGAAACGGAGGCGCTGATCCGTATCGTCGGCATCGCGCTGCCGGCCAGCCTGCTCGTCACCGCGCTCGGCAACGTCCTCCAGGGCCTCGGACGGTACGACGGGGTCGCGGCGAGCACGATCGCCGGGTCGCTGGTCTTCCTCGCCGCCCTCGTGGCGCTGGTCCTCGCCGACGCGAGCCTGGCCGAACTCGCGTGGGCGATCCTGGCTCAGCAGGCGCTCATGCTGGCGGTTCGCGCGGTGCTGCTGCGCGACGTGATCGCTGCCGGCCCGCCGCGGCTCATCGGGCGCGCCCAGGCCCGGGACATGGCCGGCTACTCGGCCCGCCTGCAGGTGTCGGTGCTCTCGCTGCTCGTGAACGGCCAGAGCGACAAGGCGGTCGCGGGCCTGGTCGGCACGCCGGCCGGCGTGGCGGCGGTCGGCATCGGCGCCCAAGTCGCCGAGGGCGGTCGCCTGCTCGCCGCGGCCCCGCTGACGCCGATCATCACGCGCCTGGCCGCCGCCGAAGGCGCGGGCGACCACGATGCGCTTCACGGCGACGTGCGCCGCCTGGACCGCGTGTGGCGCATCGCGGTCCTCGGCGGGACGGCGATCGGGGCGGCGAGCGCCTACCCGCTCGTCCGGGCCTGGCTGGGCCCCGGCTTCGGCGAGGCCGCCGCGTTTGCCGGCATGCTCGTCGTCGCCTATGGCGCGAACCTCATGCTCGGGGTGCGCACCGGATACCTGCGGGCCGTCGGGCGGATCGGCCTCGAGGCGCGCCTCGGCCTGCTCTTGATCGCGCTGAACGTCGCCCTGACGATCCCCCTGGCCATCGCCCTCGGCGTGGCGGGCGTCGTCGCCGGCACCCTCGGGGCCTATCTCGTGGCGACCGCGTGGGCGTTCGCGCGCTTCCCGCACGCCGCGCCGGAGGCCGATGTGCCGCGCTCGCCGCTCACCGCGCGCGTCGCGGTGCTGGCGCTCCTGGCCGCCGCGGCGGCGGGGGGCGCCGGATTCGCCGCGGCCGAGGCGCTCCCGCGGTTCGTCGGCCTGCCGGTGGTGGCCGGTGCGATCCTGGTCGCGCTGGGCGGCTACCTCGCCGCCGCGCTTGGGATCGCCCCCACGCCGCGGGCGCTGCGGGCGCTGATCGGGGCGACGGGCGGCGAGGCGGGCGCCGCGCAGGGCGCGCCGGCGGTCGGCGGGGATCAGGGCGGCGGGCCAGGTTCCGTCGCGCCCGCGGCAGGGGAGGATCCGGATCCGCCGGAACCGGCGGGCGCGTCTCAGGACGCCCCGGCGGCGGCATCGCGCCGCTCGAGCACCACCCAGTCGCCGTAGCGCGCGGCCTCCCGGTAGGCGCGGGCCAGGTAGGCGTCGAGGATCCGCACCCCCGACGATCTCCCGGCGCGATTGGGTTCGGGCGCGGCGGTGACCGGGTCGGCCCAGCGCACGACGACCGGCGTGCGCGTGCGCTCGAGGTCGCCGACGATCTCCCGCTGGACCGGCGCCGAGGTCACCACCCCGGGGGCCGCGATGTCATAGCGCGTGGGGTTGGGACGCCCGGCGAGCACGTAGAAGAGCGGCGCTCCGGCGGTGACGAGGTCGTTGCGCTGGGTCGTGACGTAGATCGGCTGCCCGGGCCGCGTCCGTGCCTGCGCCGCCGCCACGGCGCGGCGCAGGTCGTCGCGCTCGGCGGCAGCGACGCGCACGCCGTCGGCGACGGGGCCGCCGAGGGCGGCGGTCGGCGCGCTGAGGGCCAAGACGCGGCGGTCGCCGCCCTCCACGAGCGCGTAGGCCAGGGCGCCGGCGGCGAGCAGCGAGGCGCCTGCCGCCGCGATCGGCGCCGCGCCACGCGGGGCCGGACGCCGCAGGCGTGTTCCCGCCAGCGCCCAGGCGGCGAGCACGGCGACGAGCACGGCCAGCGGGGCGGTGTGGAACTCGTCGGGCCGGACGATCAGGTAGTGGGCCATGCCGACCGCGAGGACCGCGGCGGCGATCGTCGGCCAGTCGCGCCCGCGGTCGAAGCGCAGCGCCAGCGCGACCAGGGCGCCGGCGAGGCCGGCGACCAGCGCCGCCGGCAGGTAGAAGAGCAGCAGCGGCTCGAGCGTGTCGCCGATGAAGCCGCCGAGCGACGAGGTGTTCAGCGGGCCCGAGTAGTCGAGCGGGAAGGGGAGGGACTGGTAGTCCTGGAAGTCCTGGACGGGGTAGCGGACGAGGAGGTCCCAGGAGTCGGCGATCCCCGCCGTCACGACCACCGGCGCGAACAGCAGGACGGCAGCCGCGGCCGCCGCGCCGGCGAAGCGCCCGATCGCGCCCCACCGGTCCGCGCGCGGCGCGGCGAGCCAGGCGATCGCCACCCCGAGGGCCAGGTAGGCGGCGAACTCGATCCGCCAGGCGGCGCAGACGCCGGCCAGGACACCGGCCAGCGCCGGCCGGCGCTCGAACAGCAGCAGGGCGCCGAGGCACAGGGCGAGGGCGATCGGGAAGGGGTGCGGCCCGCTCGGCGTGGCCATCGCCAGCGCGCTGGCCAGCCAGGCCGCCAGTGCGAGCGGGGCCGGAGCGGCGCGCCGGGCGAGCAGGTAGGCGAGCAGGGCCACCGTGGCGTCGGCGAGGACGCGCACGATCCGCCACGCCAGCAGCGACGGGCCGAAGACCTCCCACAGCCCGCCGAGCAGGTAGGGCTGGCCCGGCGGGTAGAACCACCAGAAGTCCCGGTAGGGCACCTGCCCGTCGGCGATGCGCGCGGCGGCCTGCAGCATCAGGCCCTCGTCGTTGGGCTGGATGCCCTGCAGGATCGTGATCGCCGACAGCAGCGCCCCGCCGGCGAACAGGAGCGGGAGCGCGACCGCCGGCCGGCCGAGTGCGGCCCTGATCTTCAGGCGTCCGGCCTCCCGGCCGCGCGGCCCATCCCGGGCCGGTAGCGCAGCTCGTAGATCGTCGCGCAGCCGAACCGTTGCGGCGGCCGGGCGAGCAGCGGCGCCAGCGTGGCCGTCAGGTCGGCGAGCGGGCGGCAGTCGGCGAACAGCCAGCGGGCGTTCGTCGAGCGGACGAAGGCGCGGGCCTCGGCCCCGGTGAGGCGCCCCTCGAAGAGGTCGTTGGCCCGCTGCTGGCGCTCCTCCCAATCCGGCGTCCACGAGAACGGCCCGACATAGACCTCGCGCCCGGTCCGGGAGGGCGTCAGGTAGCTCGCGTAGGTCGGGGCGAGCACCCCTCCGGGGCGCGGATCGGACTCGAGCGCCTTCAGGGCGTCGACCTCGCCGGGGAAGACGTAGAACGGGTCGCCACCGGCGTTGACGCTGCGCTTGGCGACCTCGAGCTTGTGCGCGATCCCGGGCAGCGTGAGGACGGCGATGGCGGCGAGCACGACGGCCAGCCGCGGGCGCGGCCAGACCGTGACCGCGCCCTGGACGGCCAGGATCGCCAGCGGCAGGGTCAGGCCCTGGAAGGAGTGGTAGGGGAACGTGCCGAAGGGGAGCAGGTAGACGGCGAGGATCGCCAGCGGCCAGACCCGCACCGCGACGTCCTGCCAGGTCGGCGCCGGCAGGCGGTACGCGAGCGCCGCCGGGATCGCCAGCGGCGCGACCGTGAGCACGATCGCCCACCACGGCCACGACCACAGCGCCTGGGCCCCTGCCTGGTTGGCCTCGCCGGCCAGCTTCCAGCCGGGGTCGCTGTGCGAGAGCCAGTAGTAGTAGGCGGCGGGCAGCGCCACGCCCACGGCGACGGCGGCCAGGACGGGTACGGCCGGGCGCTCGCGCGTGCGCAGCCAGCGGATGCCCTCGACGGCGAACACGATCAGGCCAAGCTCCGCCCCCTGCCAGGGCTGCAGCCAGCAGACGAGCAGCGCGCCGAGGCCCAGGAGCGCCACGAGCCATCCGCGCGGCCGCGCACGCCAGCGCTCGACGCCGAGCAGGACGAACGGGATCGTGAACACCGCCACCGAGGTCAGGAGGTAGCCCCACAGGTACTGGCCGGTCCACATCTCGCCCGAGATGAAGTCGAACGTGTACTCGCGGGGATTGCCGCCGAGGCCGGTCCACGCGACGAACGCGCTGGCCGGCATCACCGCGAACAGCGCAAGCACGAGCCCGACGTGGCGCTGGCCGCCCGCGGGCAGCAGCCGGCGGACGTAGAGCAGGCAGCCGGTGAACGTGACCGCGATCGCCACCGGCTTCCAGGCCAGGTAGGCGAGCGGGATCGAGATCCCCAGGATCCGGTGCAGCATCCCGGAGAGGAAGAAACCGGGGTGGAAGAAGCGGCGCTCCCCGGGCGCGAGATCCCAGACGTTTCCGATCAGGACGTGGTTGGAGGCCTCGCGGATCCACGCGAGGTACTGCATCTGGTCGGTTGCGAGCAGGCCATCGGCGCCCGAGAGCGGGCGGCCCTGGGTCAGCAGGGCCAGCAGGGGCACCATCGCAAGCACGGTGAGCGCGACCAGCGAGCCCAGCTCGACGGCGTCGAGGCCGATGCGGCGGGCGGCCCGCTCCAGCCAGGCGAGAGCGCCCGGACGGCGGGGATGGGGGGCGGCAACGGCGTTCACCGGCGCGCAACGGTAGATGATCGCAGCGCAGCCATCGCGCACGTCCGGCTTCGGGATCGCTCCCTCAGCGGCGCGCGCCGGCGCGCCGCAGGTTGCGCGCCAGCTGCCGGGCGGCGGCCTGCGCGCCGAGGCGCTCGCGGGTCTCCGCGACCACGCCGGGGTACTGCGCGGCGGTCGCCTGGCGCAGCACCCGCCGCCGGCGCCGGTCCAGCGGCCGGCCCGGGCCGGTGCAGAACGCCGCGAGCGGGCGCACCGCCTCCTCCCACCGATAGGCGGGGGCGACGCGGTCGATCGCCTCGACGGCCTTGGCGCGGGCACCGGGGCTGCCGAGCAGGTCCAGCAGCGCCGCGGCAAACCCGTCGACGTCGCCGGGGGCGACGGTGCGGCCGAGGCCGTGGGCGGCGACGAGGTCCGCCAGCGTGTCGCCCACGGTCGCGACGACCGGCAGGCGGGCCCAGAGGTAGTCGAGCACGCGGGTGCGGAACGAGAAGCGCGACTCGAGGTGGTCGTGGTGGGCGGAGACGCCGAGGTCCGACTCGAGCAGCCAGTTCGCCCGCTCGTCGTAGGGGACCCACTCGTCGTTGAAGTGCACGACCTCGCCGGCGACGCCGAGGCGCTGCGCCAGCGCCGCCGCCTCGCCCGCGGCGGACATGGCGTCCACGGGCGCAATCGCCGGACGGTCCACGCCCATGAACACGAGGTGCGTGCGCGGCCCCCTGGCGCGGGCCGCCTCGATGCGGGCGACGGCCTCGATCGCCGTGCCCGGGTCCAGCCAGTTCCAGATCCCGCCGCCCCACAGGACGACGCGGTCGTCCGGAGCGATGCCGGGCAGCACGCCCTTGATGACCGCCCGCTCGTGCCGCGGCGGGTCGGCCGGCATCCCGAACGGGACGACGTCGAGCACCGAGCGGTACGTCGGGTCGCGCTCGTAGGCGCCCAGGTCGATGAGGCCCTGGCCGGCCATCAGCCCCAGCCACAGGTCGCGCTGCTTCTCGCTGGCGCAGACCACGTGATCGGCCGCGGCGCAGTGGGCAACCACCGCGCGTCCAACGATCCCCTGCTGGCGCCGGCGCGCGGCGGGCGGGCGGTCTCGCGCGGCCTCGAGGACCTCCAGCGGCATCGGGTTGTAGAGATCGGCGATCAGCCGGGTGCCCAGCTTCGGCAGCCGGGAGAGCAGGCGCGGCGGGAGGGCCTGGGCGACGACGACGTCGGCGTCCGCGACCGCCGCGGCGAGCACGTCGTAGTCGACGAACCCGGCCTCGACGTGCGCCAGGCGCGGATCGGCCAGCGTCGTCGGCGCCGGTGCGGCCACCGTCACGTCGAGCGTCGCCGCCAGCGCGCGCGCCAGTTCGTAGGCGCGGATCGCCGGCCCCGCCATGCGCGGCCCGATCGGCTCCGCGCAGACGACGAGGACCCGGGTCACCGGGGCAGCGGGGCTGGCGCCGGCGCGGGCGCGGCCTCGGGCTCCAGCCGCGCGGCCGGAGCCCGCAGCAGCGTCCAGCGGTGGCGCGGCTGATCGAGGCGGTAGCGGGCGAGCACGCCGAGCGTGCGCAGGCCGTACTCGACGCTCGCCGTGAAGGAGACGCTCGAGGCCTCGAGGAAGTAGCGGGTGGGGATCGGGATCTCCGTCACCCGGGCGCCGCGGGCGACGATCTGGGCGAAGATCTCCTGGTCGAAGACGAAGCCGTCGGAGTTGCGCAGGAACGGGATCGTCTTGAGGAACTCGACCGAGAAGGCGCGGTAGCCGGTGTGGTATTCGGAGAAGGCGCGGTTGAAGGTCGTGTTCTCCATCCACGTCAGCGCGCGGTTGCCGACCCACTTCCAGTGCGGCATGCCGCCGGCGATCGCCTCGTCTTCGAGCAGGCGCGACCCGATCACGACGTCGGCGCGGCCCTCGAGGATCGGCCGGACCATGTCGGCGGCCAGCGCGGCGTCGTACTGGTGGTCGGCGTGGACCATGACCACGACGTCGGCGCCGTCGAGGGCGGCGCGGACGTAGCAGGTCTTCTGGTTGGCGCCGTAGCCGCGGTTGGCCGGGTGGCGCAGGACCGAGAAGCCGGCCCGCAGCGCCGCCTCGGTGGTGTCGTCGACGCTCGCGTCGTCGACGAGCAGGGCCCGGTCGGCGGCGTCGACGGGGAGGTCGGCGGCGACGAGGCCGACGGTCGCCGCCGCCTTGTAGGCGGGGAGCACGACGGCGACGGTGTGCGGGCCGCCGCGGTCGCGCATGAGCGGCGTCGCGGGCTCCTGCACGGGAACCTTCGCCGCCAGGACCACGCGCTCGTCGTGCAGGGAGAGCGACAGCGACCGCTCGGCGGGCACCGCCGCTGCGGCCGCGCGGACGGCCGCTCCGATCGGCCCGCCGCGCTCGGCGAGGCCGGCCATCCAGTAGCGCGCCGAGAACGTCCGGACGAGCGGGACGTCGTCGGTGAGGACCAGGCCGTTGCCGCACATGACCTCGCGCAGCGTGCGGCGCGGCAGGAGGTAGGTGTGGGCGGGCAGGAAGCCCCACCAGCGCCGGCCGGCTGCCCGCGCCGCGACCGACGCCGGGTCGGGCGTGACCACGGCCAGGACGCCCCCCGGGGCGAGGAGGTCCTGGCAGTGGGCGAGCATCGCGCGGGGGTCGGCGAGGTGCTCGAGCACGTCGACGAGGAGGACCGCGTCGTAGCGCTCGCGCTGGCCCGGCTCGGCGACGAACGCCTCGATCGGGGTCCGGCGAACGTCGAGGCCGAGCACGTCGCGGCCGTGGGCGGCCGCGGCGCCCGACAGCTCCAGGCCGGTGGTCTCGTAGCCGCGGCGCCGCGCCTCGTCGAGCAGCAGGCCGTGCCCGCAGCCCACCTCGAGCAGGCGCCCTGCCGGGGCGCGGCGCTGCACGAGGTCAAGCAGCCAGTTGGCGGTTCGCCGGCGCCCCTCCTCCTCGGCGAGGTAGGCGTCGTCGTGCATGTCGCGGTAGAGGTCGTGCAGGGCGGCGCCCGCCGGCAGCGACGGCTGCTGGACGGTGCCGCACTCGCGGCAGGCGTACAGGTCGCCGTACGCGCCGGGGCGATGGCACGTGGGGGAGAAGTCCGTCGGCTCCGGGGTGCTCGTCGTGCCGGGGTGGCGCAGCTCGAGCGCCCCGCCGCAGATGCCGCAGGCGGTGGCGGGCGTCATGGGGCGGGCAATCTACCGCAGGGCCGCCGCCCGGCAGTCCGCTGCGGCCATAGACTCCCCGCGCAGTGAGCGCCATCGACATCTCGGTCGTCGTGCCCGCCTACAACGAGGAGCGCGACATCGCGGGGACCGTTGCCGCCGTGCGGGCGTTCCTGCAGGAGCGTGGCGGCACGTGGGAGATCCTCGTCGTGGACAACGCGAGCACCGACGCCACCTGCGCGCGGCTCGCGCCCCTGCTCGACGGCGACGCGGTGCGCCTGCTGGTCAACGATCGCAACCACGGCAAGGGCTACTCGGTCGCCCGCGGGATGCGCGAGGCGCGCGGGGCGCTGCGCCTGCACTGCGACGCCGACTGCGCCCCGTCGCTGCGGTCCCTGCCGGCGATGCTCGCCGCCGTCGAGGACGCGGACCTCGTCGTGGGCTCGCGCCTGGCGCCCGGAGCCAGGCTCGGTCAGCGCCAGCCGCTGCGCCGGCGCATCGTGGGGCGGTCGTTCGTCCTGCTGTGCCGGGCGATGCTCGCCGAGCCGACCACCGACCTCTTCTGCGGCTTCAAGCTCTGGCGCGCGGAGGCC
>CAZEKK010000026.1:3777-17474 GCA_964512905.1 uncultured Solirubrobacteraceae bacterium | reverse complement strand
TCATGGGCAAGGTGATCGGGGGCGGCCTGCCGGCCGCCGCCTACGGCGGGCGCCGCGACCTCATGGAGCTCGTCGCACCGGCAGGCGACGTCTACCAGGCCGGCACGCTGTCGGGCAACCCGCTGGCCGTCGCCGCCGGCCTGGCCGCGCTGCGCCTGCTCGACGACGAGGCGTACCGCCGTCTCGGCGACATCACCCGCCGCCTCGCCGACGGGCTGGCCGGGGCGGCTGGTGACGCGCCGGTGCAGATCGCGAGCGTCACGGGCCTGCTGACGGTGTTCTTCACCGACACGCCCGTGCGGGACTACGCTGGCGCTGCGGCGTGCGATCTGGACGCCTACGGCGCCTGGTGCCGCGCGCTGCTCGCGCGCGGCGTCTATCCGCCGCCGTCGCAGTTCGAGGCCTGGTTCCCGTCGCTGGCGCACACCGACGAGCAGCTCGAGGCCACGGTGGACGCCGCCGCGGCGGCGTTCGGCGAGGTGCTCGGATGAGCCGCGCGCTCGCGCAGCTCGCGGAGACCGTCCGCGACCGCGGCGGCCTGCTCGAACGGGTGACCGCGGACCCCGGCGTCGTGTCGGCGCATCCGGCGCCGCTCGGCGACACCGCCGCCGCGGGCCCGCGGGCGGCCGGCGACCCGGCGGCCTACGCGATGCTGGTCGAGGCGATCCGCGAGGGGTACCTGCTCCACTACGGCACCGGCCGGGTCGTGGCGCCCGACGATCCCGACCTCGCGCTGCTGGCCGGCGACCACCTCTATGCGCTCGGGCTGGCCCGCCTGGCCGCGCTGGGGGATCTCGAGGCCGTCGTCGAACTCGCCGACGTGATCTCGCTGGCGGCGCAGGCTCAGGCGGCGGGCGCCGCCGCTGTCGCCGACGCCGTCTGGGAGGCCGGCGCGGTTGCCGTCGGCTACGGCGGGTCGCCGGGGCACGCGCGGGCGAAGGGCGCGGCGCGGCGCCAGCAGGCCGGTGCGGCCGCGGCGCTGCGAGCCGGGGCGCGCCAGGCTGCCGAGAACGTGGCGTCCGGGGCGTGACGTGGCGCGCCGACGCGACGAAGCCGGAGCCCGGAGCGATAGGGTAGAACCCGCTGCGCCCGATCTTCATCTGGCCCTTAGGTAGCTTTCCGACTCACCGTGCCCGACCGCCACGAGCAGAGCAACTCCCCCTACACCGCCGACCGGGGCATCCCGGGCGCCTTCGAGGGCGAGACCGTCAGCCGCCGGCGCTTCATGGTCGTCAGCGGCCAGGTCGCGGGCGGCGTCGCCGCGGCGGCCTTCACACTGCCGGCGCTGGGGTTCGCCCTCGGGCCCGTGTTCGAGCAGGAGAAGGCAGTCTGGAGCGACGTCGGCGTGCCCGACGACTTCGTGAAGGAGACCTACGTCCCGCGGGTCATCACGATCACGAACAACATCGGCGAGGCCGGCAAGACGACGATCTACGTCCGCAAGAACGACCCGGAGATCGACGGTCCGCCGAAGGACCAGTACGACGAGTTCATCGCCATCTCGACCCGCTGCATGCACCTCGGCTGCCCGGTCCGGTACATCCAGGACTCGCAGCGGTTCGTCTGCCCCTGCCACGGCGGCGTCTACGAGTTCACCGGAAAGGTCGCCGGCGGCCCGCCGGTCCGGCCGCTGGACCGCTTCTACACCCGCCTCGAGCGCGGCCAGGTCCAGGTCGGCCCGCGCTACAGCGTCAACTCCGAGCTCGAGCGCTACTCGCCCCGCGACCCCGGCGAGCCCCTCGACGGCATCGGCCCGTACCTGTACCCGCCGCGCTTCACGCCGGCGCCCCCGCCCCCCGGCGCGCAGGAGAAGAGCTGGTGAGCCGCCTCAAGCTGCCCAAGCCGCCGATCCCCGATTCGCTGAAGCCCGCGCCGCGCCGGCCGGGGGAGACCGAGAAGAAGCCGCTCAAGGAGCACGCCGTCGACGGCACCGCGAGCGCGGTCGGCTGGATCGACGAGCGCACGTCCCTCTCCGGCGGCCTGCGGTGGATGATGTTCCGGAAGATCCCGAAGGGGACCAACTGGTTCTACACGCTCGGCTCCGCGACGATGTTCGCCTTCCTCTCGCAGGCGGTCACCGGCGTGTTCCTGGCGATGTACTACACGCCGTCGGCCACGCAGGCCTACGAGTCGACCCGCTACATCACCAACGAGGCCTTCCTCGGCGAGTTCGTCCGCGGCATGCACAAGTGGGGCTCGTCGGTGATGGTGATCCTCGTCTTCCTCCACATGGGGCGCACCTTCTTCTTCGGCGCGTACAAGTACCCCCGGGAACTGAACTGGGTCATCGGCGTCGTTCTGCTCATCCTGACCATGACGATGTCGTTCACCGGCTACCTGCTCCCGTTCGACCAGCGCTCCTACTGGGCGACGATCGTCGGCGTGAACATCAACGGCACGGGCCCGCTCATCGGTCCCTACCTCTCGGACTTCCTCAGAGCCGGGCCGGAGTTCGGGGCGACGACGCTTTCGCGCTTCTACGCGATTCACATGCTGCTCGTGCCCGGGGCGATCGCCGCGATGATCGGCGCCCACCTCTACCTCGTCGCCCGCCTCGGCACCACGGCTCCGCCGTGGATGAAGGCCAAGCAGAGCGACGAGATCACGACGACCGAGGTCTGAGGCGGCCGCCGTGAACCACCGCGAAAAGGAGCAGTACCTCCGCGAGTACAGCATCCTGAAGTCGCAGGGGAAGCCGTTCTTCCCCTATGCGGTCGGCAAGGACGCGGCCATGGCCTGCGTCGTGATGGCGTGCATCATCGCTATGTCGCTCGTCCTCGGCGCCGAGCTGGGGCCGAAGGCCGACCCCACGACCACGACGTACGTGCCGCGACCCGAGTGGTACTTCTTCTTCCTGTTCGAGCTGCTGCGGATCATCAAGCCGCCGACGCTGACGCCGCTGGCGACGATCGGCATCCCGACGATCTGCATGATCCTGCTGATCCTGCTGCCGTTCTACGACCGCAACCCCGAGCGGCGGCCCGAGCGGCGGCCGATCGCGACGACGGCGGGCATCCTCGTGATCGGCGCGATGGCGTATCTCACCTACCTCGGCGCAGCCGCCGGCTCGCCGACCGAGATCGAGATCAAGGTCGCGCCGCAGTACGAGGCCGGCAAGCTCGTCGCGGCGCAGTCCGGCTGCCTGGCCTGCCACAAGTTCGGCGAGAACGGCAACTCGGGGCCCGGTCCGGATCTGACGACCATCGGCGCTCGCCTGCCGAAGCAGGCGATCGCGCGGACGCTGACGAATCCCACGTCCCCGATGCCGTCGTACAAGGACCTCCCGCCCGCGAAGTTCCGCAACCTCGTCAACTTCCTCGCTTCGCTGAACTGACCATGGCGGGCCGCATGGCCGGCGGGGAACCGGGGCAGGCGCCGCCGCGGGCCAGCGCGCCAGCCGCGACCGGGACGCTCGAGGAGGGGCAGGTGCGGGCGATGTTCGACGGCATCGCCGGCGTCTACGACCGGATGAACTCGATCATGACGGCGGGCCTGCACCACCAGTGGCGCCGCCGCGCCGCCGATCTCGCCGCTGTCGGCTCCGGCGGCCGGGTGCTCGACGTCGCCACGGGCACCGGCGACCTCGCGCTCGAACTGGCCCGCCGGGTGGAGCCCGGCGGATGGGTCGTCGGCGCAGACTTCTCCGAGGCGATGCTCGACGGAGCCCGCGCGAAGGCGCCCGACGGGCTGCCGGTGCGCTTCGAATGGGCCAACGCGCTCGCGCTGCCCTACGACGACGACACGTTCGACGCCGCGACCGTCGGGTTCGGGGCGCGCAACTTCGCCGACCTCGGCGCTGGACTGCGGGAGATGGCGCGCGTCGTGCGACCGGGCGGCCGCGTCGTCGTCCTGGAGATCACGACTCCGCGCCGTCCCCCCTTGTCCACGTTCTACGGACTGTGGTTCGACCGGGTCGTTCCAGCGCTCGGACGTCTGGCCGGTGACGCCAGCGCCTACACCTATCTCCCCAGCTCGGTGCGCCGCTTTCCCGCCCCGGACGACCTCGCCGGCGAGATGGACGCCGCCGGCCTGGAGCGGATCCGGTGGATTCTCACGGCGGGCGGCATCATCGCGCTGCACGTCGGCGAGGTGCGGTGATGGCGACCGCGGAGACCGTCGACGCCGTCGTCCGCGCCGCCGGGCCGCACCTGCCGGGCCTCATGGACCGCATGGAGGAGCGCCTCGTCGAGCTGGCGACGAGCCACGGCGAGCCGCTCGCCCGCCACGCCGGCGCAACGATCGCGGCCGGCGGCAAGCGGCTGCGGCCCCTGCTCGTGTTCGTGGCCGCCGGCGATCTCGGCCCCGACGACACGGGCGTGCTGCGAGCTGCCGCAGCGGTCGAGCTGATCCACAGCGCCACGCTCGTCCACGACGACGTCCTCGACCGGGCCAGCCTGCGGCGCGGGCGGCCGACGGTCGTGGCCGAGGCCGGTCGCGCCATCGCGACCGCGACGGGCGACCTCCTGTTCTCCCGGGCGTTCGCCGAACTCGCCGCCAACGGGCGGGCCGACGAGATCCGCGTGCTCTCCGCCGCCAGCTCCGCGCTGGCCGAGGGTGAACTGCTGCAGCGCGAGGATGCCTGGGCGGCCGACGTGCCGGTTGCGCGGTACGTGCGGCGGTGCGAGCTGAAGACCGCCCGGCTCTTCGAGGCGGCATGCCGGCTGGGTGCGCTCGAGGCCGGCGGGCCCGACGAGGCGCTCGGTGCGTTCGGCCGCCGCATCGGGCTTGCCTTCCAGCTCTTGGACGACGTGCTCGACGTGTCAGGCCCGGTGCAGCGGACCGGCAAGGCGCGCGGAACGGACCTCCTCGACGGGACCGTCACGCTCCCGCTGATCCTCGCCCGCGAGCGCGACCCGGCGCTGGCGGCGCTCGACTTGCGCGGCGTCGGCTCGCCGGAGGCGGCCGAGGCGGTCTGCGACCGGATCGCCGCGACGGGCGCCCTCACCGACGCCAAGGCGCAGGCGCTGGCCATCGTCGCCGAGGCGAAGCGCAGCCTGCCGGAGCTTCCGCAGCGACAGCGTGCGGCGCTGGACCTGGTCGCCGACGGCGTCGTCGAACGCTACGCGTGACGCGCGGCGGTCAGAAGTCCATCGGCCAGATCTGATCCGCGGCGAGGGCGGCGGCGAAGCGGTCGAGCTCCTCCTCCATGTTCGCGCGCATCAGCTGCTTCAGATCACGGACGAGCACCTGCAGGCCGTGGTCGAGGGCGCCGTCGAGGCGCTCGACGGCGTCGGGCCCGAAGACCCCGTTGCGCTCCTGCCAGCACTCCGGGCACTGGAGCGTGAGCGCCCAGCGGTCGCCGTCGGCCTCCTCCCAACTGACTGGCTGGACGAGCCCAGAGCCGCAGGCCGCGCACGTCTCGAGTGGCTCCTCGGTCGGAACGGGCGCTGGCGATTCGCGCCCGGCGTCGCCGAAGTAGACGACCTCGATCGTCTTGCCGCTGGGGAGCTGGACGCGGCGGGCGGCGGGGCGGCGGGGGCGGTTGCGGGGGGGCTTCATGACGGTCCTCGTGACGCCCCCGTGTATCGGACGCAGCACCCCAACCCTTGAACCCCCGGCGGCGGCCATGCTTCCGAATGGACGGGTGTTTGGCGCTACGCTGTGGCACACCCGTTCCCCGGAGCTTCGCGCATGCCCAACATCGGCCCTCTCGAAATCGCCATCGTCCTCGTCATCGTGCTGCTGATCTTCGGCCCCAAGCGCCTGCCCGGCCTCGGCAAGCAGCTCGGAACCGGAATGCGGGAGTTCAAGGACTCGATCTCCGGCAAGTCGTCCGACGCCGACGAGGACCGGCCCGCGGCGGCGCCGCGGGCAGTCGCCGCCGCACCCGCCGCCGAGGATCCGTCGCCTGCCACGGACTCCCCGGACGCGAGCGCAGCCGAGGAGCGGGTCTCCGGGCCGCGGCCCTAGCGGGCGCGGTCGAGCGACGCCACGGGCTGCGAGCCGGCGATGGCCACCACGCTTCGCCCCGTCAGCCACGAGGACCGGCTCAGCCTCGTCGAGCACCTCGACGAGCTGCGCACGCGGCTGATCATCTGCATCGTCGCCTTTGCGGTCGCCTTCGCGGTCTGTGTCTGGCAGGACGATGTCGTGCTGGACGTCATCAACCAGCCGCTCGAGCAGTCCGCCCAGACCACCGCGAACGGGTCCGGGGGCGGCCGCCTCGAGGAGACGGCCCGGTTCCAGGTGAAGCTGCGCGAGGCGCTCAAGGCGACCGAGCGGTCGCTGCGGGTGATCGCGCGCACCGACGAAGGCATCAGCCCGGTGGCGCGGGCAGCGCTGCTGCAGGCCGCCGACGCGCAGGGCCAGGCTGCCCGCGATCTCCCGCGCACCGTGCCCGATCGCCAGCCGGTGACGCTCGGGGTCGGCGAGCCGTTCACGACGACGCTCACGGTCGCCGCGTGGTTCGCCCTGCTGCTCTCGCTCCCGATCATCCTCTACCAGGCGTATGCGTTCGTCCTGCCGGCGTTCACGCCGCGGGAGCGCAAGGTCGCGACGCCGCTGCTCCTCATGGTCCCGGTGCTGTTCGTCTGCGGCGTGGTGTTCGGGTACTTCGTGGTCGTGCCGCCCGCCGTGCGCTTCCTGCAGAACTTCAACGACACGTCGTTCGACATCCTCGTGCAGGCGCGCGACTACTACCGGTTCGTGATCATGGCCCTGCTCGGGATGGGGATCCTCTTCCAGATCCCCGTCGGCATCCTCGCCGTCACGCGCCTCGGGATCGTGACGCCGCGCCAGTTGCGCAAGAACCGCCGCTACGCCCTGCTCATCGTCGCAATCGTGGCGATGCTGCTGCCGGGGACCGATCCGATCACGATGCTCATCGCGATGGTGCCGCTGCTCGTCCTCTTCGAGGGAAGTATCATCCTGGCCTCAGTCCTGGACCGTCGGCGCGACGCGGACGCCGATGCGGACGGCGAGTTGCCGGACGACGCCGGCCTCGACGACCTCCCCGCGCTCAGCGCCGACGAACCGGCCCCGGACCCAGAAGCTCCCACCACGAGATGACCAAGACCTGAATGCTGTTCGATCTGCGAGGCCGCGGGCGCAAGCGCACCGTCCAGATCATCTATACGACCCTCGCGGTCCTGATGGGCGGCGGCTTGGTCCTGTTCGGCATCGGCGGCAACGTCTCTGGCGGGCTCTTCGACGCGATCGGCATCGGCGGGGGCAGTGATGACCCGGCCAACGCCTTCACCAAGCAGGAGGAGCGGCTCGAGAAGCGGGTCGCCGCGAACCCCCAGAACGCAGCGGCGTGGGCCGAACTCGCGCGGGTGCGCTATCAGGTGGCCGGCAGCGGCGAGAACTACGACCAGCAGACGGGCCAGTTCACGGACAAGGGGCGGGCGGAGCTTCGGAAGGTCTCGCAGGCCTGGCAGCGCTACCTCGCGCTCGATCCGCCCAAGCCGGACGCCAACGTCGCCGCGCTGATGACGCAGGCCTACGGGCCGGCGGGCCTGAACGACGCGGCCCGTGCGACCGCCGCGGCGGAGATCGTCACGCTCGCCCGGCCGAGCGCCAACAGCTTCTTCCAGCTTGCCGTGTTCGCGTACGCCGCGGGCCAGACCCGCAAGGCCGATCTCGCCGCCGAGAAGGCGGTCGCGCTGACGCCGAAGGACCAGCGCGCGACCGTGAAGGCGCAGCTCGACCAGGCGAAGCAGCAGGGCGCCGCCAGTGCCGCTGGAGGCGCTGCGGGCGGCGGCACCGGAGCGGGCGGGACGGCCACGGCGCCGTAGCGCCGGGCCCGGTCGACCGCTACGATTCCGCCCTCGCCGGGCCGTTAGCTCAACTGGTAGAGCAGGGGCCTCTTAAGCCCAAGGTTGAAGGTTCGAGTCCTTCACGGCCCATTCGGTTCGAGCGTCCGGCGACCGTGCGACATCGATCCGGCGGCCCAGGCGCTGCTAGCGTCACGGTGCATGAGCCTCGCTTGCTTGGACGGCACCATCATGCCGGCGTCGGCGGCAGCGATCCCCGCCTCCGACGAGGGCTTCCTGCGGGGCGACGGGGTGTTCGAGGTCCTGCGCCTCTACGCCGGTCGGCCGGATGCCTACGACGCGCACCTCGATCGCATGGCGGCGTCGGCCGCGAACCTGCGCCTTCCGTTCGACGGCGCCGCGATGCGAGGCGATGTGGCGGGGCTGCTGGCCGCGGCGGAGCCTGCGGACGCCGTGCTGCGGCTCGTGGCCACCCGCGGCGGGCATCGGCTCGCGGTCATCGAGCCGGTGCCAGAGCTGCCGGCCACGGTCCGGCTTGGGTGCATCACCTACGCGCCGACGCGGATCCTCGACGGCGTGAAGTCGCTCTCCTACGCGGCGAACATGCTCGCGACCCGGCTCGCGAAGGAGCGCGGCTTCGATGAGGCGCTGCTGCAGACGCCCCACGGAAGGATCCTCGAGGCGCCGACGTCGTCGTTCTTCTGGGTCGTGGGCGGCCGGGTCCTCACGCCGCCGCTCGCCGACCACATCCTCGCCTCGATCACCCGCGCCAGGGTGATCGAGGTCACGGGTGCGGTGGAGGCGTCCTGCACCGAGGCTGACCTCGACGCGGCCGACGAGGCGTTCCTGGCCTCGACGCTGCGCGAGGTGCAGCCGGTGGTCGCGATCGACGGACGCACGTATCCCGCCGGCGAGGTCACCGCTGCGGCGGCGGCGAAGCTGCGAGCACGAATCGACGCGGACCGCGCCGCCTGACTGGAGCTCCCGCCGTCGTCGTCCTCACCGTCATCGGGAACCGGCCGCAGTTCGTGAAGGCCGCGGCCGTCTCGGCCCGCCTGCGAGAGCGGGCCGACGAGATCCTGGTCCACACCGGCCAGCACTACGACGACGAGCTGTCGGACGTCTTTTTCCGGGAGCTCGGGCTGCCGCGCCCGGACCGCGAGCTCGGGATCGGCGGGGGGACGAACAGCGAGCAGACCGCACGGCAGCTCGCCGCGCTGGCGCCGCTCGTTGCGGAGGTCGCCCCCGACGCCGTGCTCGTCTATGGCGACACGAACTCGACGCTGGCGGGCGGCCTCGCCGGCGCCCAGGCCGGGGTGCCGGTTGCCCACGTGGAGGCCGGAATGCGCTCGTTCGACCGCCGCATGCCCGAGGAGCTCAACCGAGTCCTCACCGACCACCTCAGCTCGCTGCTCCTGTGCCCGTCGGCGACGGCCGTCGAGCACCTCGAGCGGGAGGCCGTCGCCGGCCGGGTCGTCGAGGTCGGCGACGTCATGGTCGACGTCGCCCTGGCGGTGCAGCCTCAGGCGCGCGAACGGACCGACGTGCTCGCAGCGCACGGCGTCGAGCGGGGGGAGTATCTCCTGGTCACGGCGCACCGCGCGGGCAACGTCGACGACCCGGAGCGGCTCGCCGCGCTGGTGGCGCTCATCGCGGCCCTGCCGGGCACGACGCTCCTGCCCCTCCATCCCCGCACCCGCACGCGGCTCGAGGCGGCGGGGCTGCTGCGCCGGGTGCAGTCCCTGGGTCACGTGCGGATCCTCCCGCCGCTCGGCTACCTCGACTTCACCGCCCTGATCTGCTCGGCGCGGGCCGTCCTGACCGACTCCGGCGGCGTCCAGAAGGAGGCCTACCTCGCCGGCGTGCCCTGCGTCACGCTGCGCGACACCACGGAGTGGACGGAGACGGTGCAGGCCGGCTGGAACGTCCTCGTCGACCTCGACGCCGACGCGGCGCTCGCCGCCTTGGCCCATCCACGGCCGGCGGCACGACCGGCGCTGTACGGCGATGGCCGGGCCGGCGAGCGGGTCGCCGCCGCCCTCACCGTCCCAGCTTGACCACCGTCACGCCGGCGGGGGCGAACCGGCCCGGCTCCAGCACGTCGCGACCGTCGAGGATGACCCGCACGCCGGGCAGGTCGCCCGGCTGCAGCGCGGCGTAGGCGTCGTGGTCGGCCTGGAGGACCGCGGCCTGCGCCGCCTCGCCGCGCCACGGCACGAACCCGAGCGCCGCGAGTCCGTCGTCGTCGTACAGCGGATCCGTCGCCAGAACCGTGGCGCCGCGCGCTTCGAGCGCGGCGCGCGCAGCGAACGCCCCCGAGTAGGCGGCCTCGCGGACGTTGCCGCGGTAGGCCACGCCGAGGAGGATGACCGTGGCGTCCGCGAGCGTTCCGAGTTCGGCCTCGAGGCGCTCGGCGGCGTAGGCCGGCATCGCGTCGTTGACCTCGCGCGCGTGGTCGACGAGCGTGCCCTCGGAGTCTGGGCCGGTGAGGAGCCGCGGGTAGACGGGGATGCAGTGGCCGCCGACGGCGATCCCGGGGCGGTGGATGTGGCTGAACGGCTGGCTGTTCGCCGCCTCGATCACCGCCGCGAGGTCGAGGCCGTGCGCGTCCGCGATGCGGGCGAACTCGTTCGCGAGCGCGATGTTCACGTCGCGGTAGGCGGCCTCGGCGAGCTTCGTCATCTCGGCGGCCTCGGCCGACCCCATGCCGCGCACCTCTGGCCGGATGAACTCGGCGTAGCGGTCGCAGCCTCGGGCCTCGCCATCCGGGCTGAGGCCGCCAACGAGCTTGGGGTAGGTGTCGAGGTCGCGGAGGACGCGCCCGCTGAAGACTCGCTCGGGGCTGAAGACCAGCCAGAAGTCCCGCTCGGGCTCGAGGCCGCTGCGCTCGGCAAGGGCAGGGCCGAACCGCGTGCGCGTCGTGCCGATCGGGACGGTGGTCTCGACGGACACGACGGTCCCGGGCTGCAGGCCAGCGCCGACGGCGCCGACGGCGCCGTCGAGCGCCCGCCAGTCCGGGCGCCGACCGTCGAGGACCAGGGGGGGCACGACGATCACGAGGTCGGCGCCTTCCGCGACGGCGGCGGTGGTGTCGGCCTGCGCCCGCAGGCTGCCATCGGCGACGAGGCCAGGCAGGCGCTCGGCGAGTCCCGGCTCGCCGGGAAACGGCGGCTCGCCGCGGTTCACGAGGGCGCAGACGCCGGCATCGACGTCGCAGCCGATGACGTGGTGCCCAGCTGAGGCCGCGTGCACGGCGATCGGAAGCCCGACCTTGCCCAGCGCGACGACGACGACCCTCACGCCGGCGCCTCTGCCGTCTGCCCGCTGGCCGCGCTCGCGAGCACGAGTTCCGCGGCTCGGACGGCGGCGAGGCCCTCGGCAAGCGAGACGACCGGCGCGTCGTCGTCGCCGGCGACGAAGTCGCGGAACGCCATCAGCTCCGACCGCAGCGGTTCGGTCCGGCTCAGCGCGTAGGTCGTCACGTCGCCTTCGGCGACGCCGCGCAGCGCCTGCGCGCTGTCCCACGCCGACGGCACGTCGGCGTGGGCGAAGTGCGTGAGCTCCGTGACGACCGTGTCGGCCTGGAGCATCCCCCGGCTCCCGAGGGCGCGCAGGCGCCGACGCTTCGTCGGGCTCAGCCAGTCGACCATGCAGTTGAAGAGCGTGCCGTCCCGGAGTTCGCCGAGCGCGAGCACGACATCCTCGTGCTCGCGCCGCGTCGGGGAGAGCGTGCGCGCCGCGACGGCCGCGATCGGCTGGCCGGTGACCCACTGGATCAGGTCGAGGTCGTGCGTCGCGAGGTCCTTGACGACGCCGACGTCGCGCACCCGCTGCGGAAAGGGCCCGACCCGCTCCGTCGTGACGAGCTGGAGGTCCCCGATCAGGCCGTCGGCGACGCGCCGGCGCAGGCCGATCATCGCCGGGTTGAACCGCTCGACGTGGCCGGTCGCCGCCCGCACCCCGGCCGCGGTGCAGATGCGGACGACGTCCGCCGCCTCGGCGGAGGTCGCCGCCAGCGGCTTCTCGATCAGCGCGTGGATGCCGCTGGCCGCCAGCGCGCGGACGGTGTCCGCGTGGGCCTCGGTGGGCACGGCGACGACGGCGAAGTCCGGCCGGGCCCTATCGAGGAGCGCCTCGAGGGAGGCGAAGACGAGCGCCGGATCGTGGACGGCGCGGAAGGAATCCCCGCCGGGGTCGGCGGCGCCGACGAACTCGACGCCCTCGAGCGACTGGAGCACGCGGGCGTGGTGGCGCCCGATCATGCCGAGGCCAAGCACGGCGGCGCGCAGCGGTCGTGGGTCGGCCATCGGTCGGTCGAGTCTAGATGAACGCGACCCGCGGCTCCGGCGGCCCGCGACCGGTCCTCTAGGATGCCGCCGCACGCGTGATGTCCCAGCGACCGCAGATACTGGGTTCGGCGACCATCGCCGACACCGCGACGTTCGGGACCGGTGTGACGGTGCACGACGGCACGGTCGTGGAGGACGGCGTGGTCGTGCAGGATCACGTCGTGCTCGGGAAGCAGCCGCGGCTCTCGCCGACCTCGGCCGCGCCGTCGGGTCCGTCCGGCGGCTTGGTTGTCGAGGCCGGCGCCGCCGTCTGTGCCGGCGCCATCGTCTTCGCAGGCGCGCGCATCGGCGCGCGCGCGATCGTGGGCGACCAGGCCTACGTGCGCGAGCGGGCCGTCGTGGGCGAGGACACCGTCGTCGGGCGCGGCAGCGCGGTGGACAATGACGTCCGCATCGGTGCCCGCGTGAGCATCCAGACCAACGTCTACCTCACCGGCGGCACGGTCGTCGAGGACGACGTGTTCGTGGGGCCCGGGGTCGTGACGACCAACGACGACGCGATGGGCCGGCATGCGCCCGGCGCACCGACGCCCGGGGCGCTGCTGCGACGGGCCTGCCGGATCGGCGGCGGCGCGGTGCTCACGCCCGGCGTGGAGGTCGGCGAGGAGGCGTTCGTGGCGGCGGGAGCCGTCGTGGTCGCCGACGTCCCGCCGCGCGCCGTGGTGATGGGGGTTCCGGCCCGCGTCGTCCGCGAGGTCGCCGACGAGGACCGTCTCGAGCGGTGGCGGTGAGCGGGCGGCGCGAACGGTCCGCGCTTCCGGTCCTGGCCGGCTGGCGGCCATCGCGCGCGCTCGTCCGGCGCCGCCGGGCCCTGCGGCCCGACCGGCTGACCTACGCGCTGGGGGCGACCGCGCTGGGCACGGTAGCCGCCGTCGTCGGCACCGAAGTCGCGCGCGTCTGGCGCCGCGGCTCGGCCCCGCTGCCGGCGGATGCGCCGGACGTCCTGCTCGCGGCCGAGGAAGCGGCGCGGGAGACCGTCGAGGTGGCGGTCGAGGGCTACCGGGCCACGCCGCCGCGAGAGACGGCGCTCTTCAACGTGCTCGTGTCCTTCGTCATCACGTTCGCCCTCGCGCGGGTCAGCACCCACGCGATCCGACGGCGCGGCCGGTTCGGGCCGTTCCGGGACATGAAGGTCGGCGACCGCCACATCCACCACTTCGTCCCGGGGATCGTGATCGCGTTCGCGGCGGGCTCGGCGGCGATCGTGACCCGCCACGAGGCCGCCGAGGCCTGGCTGGCCGTGCCGTTCGGAGCTGGCATGGCGCTGACGCTCGACGAGTGGGCGCTGCTCATGCAGCTCGAGGATGTCTATTGGACCGAGGAGGGCGTGATCTCGCTGCAGGTTGGCGCTGGCACGGCGGCGCTGCTCGGCGCGCTCACCCTCGCCCGCCGCCTGCTCCTCCGCGGCGAGGCTGAGGTTCTCGAGAGCGTCGAGCCGGCGCCGGCGATGGACCGGGTGTCGCATCCTGTCTAGAGTGCCCGGCATGCGCGACGACACCTCCGGCGGCGACGCCGCCCCTCCGCCGCCCGAGCCCCTTCCACCCGACGACGGCGCTTCGTGGTCGCCGGTTCCGCCGGAGGCGCCTGCGGCTGCGCCGCCACCGGTCGGCATGTCCAGCGGCGACCCGCTGGC
>CAZEKK010000026.1:0-3677 GCA_964512905.1 uncultured Solirubrobacteraceae bacterium | reverse complement strand
GGCCTGCCGGCGGCTCCACCACCGGCTCCGCCGATGCCCGCGCCCCAGGCGCCGCAGGCGCCGCCGCCCTACGCCCCGCCGCCGGGGTATCAGCAGCCAGCGCCAGGGTTCGGCGGCTACGAGCTCTCGGGCTGGTGGCGGCGAGCGGGAGCGCTGATTGTGGACAGCCTGATCGTCTCGGCGCTCGGCTTCGTGGTGATGCTCATCGTCTTCGCGCTGCTCGCGGCCGCCGGGGCCGCCGACAGCGGCTTCGCGTCGGCATCGGCCGGCGTCGTGATCGTCGTGCTCTTCATCGGCTGGATCGCGGCCGCGATCCTCTATCAGCCGCTGATCATGGCGAAGACGAACGGCAAGACCTTCGGCAAGATGGCCACCGGCATCCGGGTGGTGCGCGTCAACGGGGAGCGCACGGACTTCGGCTTCTCGGCGCTCCGGCAGGTCGTCGTGATCGGCCTGCTGTTCGGCTGGGTCGGGAGCTTCTTCCTCGGCATCCCGCTGCTGCTCGACTACCTCTGGCCGCTCTGGGACAGCGAGAACCGCGCGCTGCACGACATGCTCGTGCAGACCCGCGTCGTCCGCGACTGACCCGCCCGCGCCGTCCGCGATCACCTGGGAGCCGTTCAGGCCGCGCCGGGCGTCCGCAGGTCGACGGCCTCCAACTCGGCTGCGCCGCCAGCCAGCACCTCGAGGAAGACGTCGACGACCGCCGGATCGAACTGGGTGCCGGCGCAAGCCTGCAGTTCGAGCAGCGCCTCGCTGCGGGGCAAGGCGGGCCGGTAGGCGCGGTCGGAGACCATCGCGTCGTAGGCGTCGCAGACGGCGACGATGCGCGCTCCGAGCGGGATCGCGGTTCCCGCGAGCCCGTCCGGATAGCCGGTGCCGTCCCAGCGCTCGTGGCTGGAGCGGACGAGCGTCGCGATCGGTCGGAGGGCCGGGGCGGCGCTGAGGATGCGCTCTCCGACCGCGGTGTGCTGGCGGATGAACGCCCACTCGCGGGGGTCGAGCGGCCCCGGCTTGAGCAGGATGTCGTCCGGCACGGCCATCTTCCCGACGTCGTGGAGCTCCGCGGCCCGGGCGACCTCGTCGAGCTGCTCTGGAAGCAGCTCCAAGCGCCGGCCGACGGCCACGGCGAGCCGGGCGACGCCCTCGAGGTGTTCGGTGAGCTCGGGCGTTCGCTCCGTGAGAACGCCGAGGAGGACGTCGCGCGCCTGGCGGCGGGCCGAGGCCCGTCCCGTCCCCTTGCGCTCGTACATGCGCTCGTCGGCGAGCTGGAGGGCCGCGGTTGGATCGGCGGCCTCCTCCGGAAGCAGGACCGAGCCGTGCGAGGATCCGATCGCGAACCCGTCCCCGGCGAGGCGCAGGGCTGCGGCGGTCCGGTCGACCGTCGGGCCGATCGGGCCGTGCGGTCGCGGCAGCAGCGCGCAGAACTCGTCGCCACCCATGCGGTACGCGGCCCCCGAGGCGCCCACGGCCGCGTCGAGGCGGCGCCCGAGGCGCTCGAGCAGCGCGTCGCCGGCGGGATGGCCGAAGATGTCGTTGTAGTCCTTGAACCCGTCGAGGTCGAAGAGGATCAGGATGCGCGGCTCGACCGGCTGCCCGGCCTCCAGGTCGGCGGCGAGGTCGTCTTGGAGCTTGCGGCGGTTCCACAGCCCGGTGAGCGCGTCGGTCCGGGCCTCCCGTTCGCTGGCGGCGAGCATGCGGCGGTTCTCCGCGACTGTGGCGGCCACCCGCACCAGCACGGCCACCAGGGTCGCCGCCGCCAGCGCGGTCGCCACGGCGGAGGTCCGCGTCGCCACGAGAATCGCGAGCGCCGCCAGCCCGGAGGCGAACGGGAGCCCGAGCAGCCAGGCGGTCGTCGGCGGGGCCGGGCGGGAGGGCGGCCGCGCCCAGGCAGCGGCCGCCGTAAGGAGGGCGCTCAACGGCCAGAGCACGTCGACCCAGCCGCCGCCGACGTACGTGCCCGCCGACGACTGGGTCAGGTAGGCGCCGTCGGCCACGACGACGGCGAGCAGGGCGGCGACCAGCAGGGACCACGACGCGCCGGGCCGGCGGCCGGTGAGCGCGAGCACCGCCACGATCATCCCGAGGAGGACCAGGTCGAGGGCCGGGTAGGCCGTGTTCACGACCAGCGAGACGCCGTCTCCGTCGGCGCTGCGGAGCACCGCGCCGAAGCCGAGCCACGTCGCGAGCGACGTTGCCGCGAGGGCCGCGATGAGGCCGTCGAGCCAGATCGTGGCGTGCGCGCCGAGTCCGCGCGCACGGGCCAGGAGCAGCAGTCCCGTGAAGGCGCACGGGTAGTAGGCCAGGAAGAAGACGTCGGAGATCGATGGCGCGGGCTCGGGGCTCATGTGCGAGACCACGACCGTGTAGAGGGTCTCGGCGACGGCGTTGCACGCCAGCGCCGCGCCAAATGCCGTCCAGGCCGCCCGCTCGTGCGATTCGACCGCCGCCCGCCACAGGCACGCCACGCCGGCCACGATCACCAGCGACGTGTAGATCCAGTCGTTGAAGAGCGTGTCGAGCGGTCCCCGCCCCAGCCCAGCCAACGCCCACAGGGCGTAGCCCACGAAGGCCACGGTGGTCACGATCGCCACGGCGAGCGCCGCGCGACGATGCGCGACGGCGCCCGCGCCGGACGGTGCGGCGGGTGGGTCCATGCCTGTGGTTTCGGCAGGCGCGGGCCGAATGATGAGCGTCAGCGCGCCGGTCAGCCTGGCGCGCCGGTCAGCCCGGCGCGACGGCCAGCAGGTCGGGCACGCCGCCGCCGGCCCACACGATCTCGTCCTGTCCCGGCCCGACGCTGACGAGGGCCACGGGGACGCCGACGCCGTCGGCGATGAATCTGAGGTACTCCCGCGCCGCGTGCGGCAGGTCGGCCTCGGTCCGGCACCCGGTCAGATCCTCGTCCCAGCCCTCGAGCGCCACGTACTCGGCGTCGGCGTGGTGGAGCACGGACTGGTGGTAGGGGAAGTGTTCGAACTCCGCGCCCTCGGCGCCGCGGTAGCGCGTGCACACGAGCAGGGTGTCGAGCCCGGACAGCACATCGAGCTTCGTCACCACGAGCGCGGTCAGCGAGTTGATCCGGGCGGCATAGCGCAGGGCGACGAGGTCCAGCCAGCCGACGCGCCGCGCCCGCCCGGTCGTCGTGCCGTACTCGCCGCCGGCAGCGCGCAGGCGGTCGCCGAGATCGTCGTGCAGTTCGGTGGGGAACGGTCCCGACCCAACCCGGGTCGTGTAGGCCTTGGTGATGCCCCAGATGTCGTCGATGTCCTTCGGCCCGACGCCGGCGCCGATGCACGCGGAGGCCGACACCGGGTTCGACGAGGTCACGAACGGATACGTCCCGTGGTCGATGTCGAGCAGCGCACCCTGTGCGCCTTCGAAGATCACGAGGCGCCCGTCGTCGAGCAGGTCCCACACCAGGCGCGACGTGTCGGCGATGTGCTGCTCGATCCGGTGCCCGTAGGTGAGGTACTGCTCGGTCATCGTGTGCAGGTCGAGCGCAGGATCCTTGGCGTGCGGGCGCAGGGCGAGGCGCTTGGGCTCCATCGCGGCGGCGATCTTCTGCTTGAGGATCTTCTCGTCGAGCAGGTCCTGCACCCGGATCCCCAGCCGGGCCGCCTTGTCGGCGTAGCAGGGGCCGATGCCGCGCCGCGTCGTGCCGATCTGGGCATTCC
>CAZEKK010000025.1:14541-17678 GCA_964512905.1 uncultured Solirubrobacteraceae bacterium | reverse complement strand
CTCGAGCGCATCAAGTTCGGCGTCTACATGATCTACGCCGTCGTCTTCGCGGGCCTGCTGTACCCCATCGGGGCGCACTGGATCTTCGGCGGCGGCTGGCTGCAGGTGAACGTCGGCATGCAGGACTTCGCCGGCTCGACGGTGGTGCACCTGATCGGCGCCTCGGGCGCCCTGGCGGTGCTGCTGCTCCTCGGGCCCCGCAAGGGGAAGTACGGGCCGGACGGCAAGCCGCGGGCGATCCCAGGGCACAACATGCCGCTCTTCGGCCTGGGCATCCTGATCCTGTGGCTGGGCTGGTTCGGGTTCAACCCGGGCTCGACGCTCGGCGCGCTGGACGGGCGCTTCGGCGAGGTCGTGGTGGTGACCCAGCTCGCGGCTGCCGCGGGCGTGGTCTTCGCCGCGCTGACGGTCTACCTCAAGACGAAGACCATCGACATTGGCATGGTCGGCAACGGCGCGATCGCCGCGCTCGTTGCCATCACGGCGCCCTCGGGCTACGTGGAGCTGTGGGCGGCGCCGATCATCGGCGCGGTCGCGGGTGTGCTCGTGGTGCTCTGCGTCTACGCGATCGACAAGAAGATCGACGACCCCGTCGGCGCGCTCTCCGCGCACGGCGTGGCCGGAATCTGGGGCACGCTCGCGTGCGGCCTGTTCACGGCGCCGCGGCTGGCCGAGTTCAACGCGGTCGGCGAGGGCGGCCTGTTCTACACCGGCTCGTTCTCCCAGCTGGGCGCGCAGGCGCTCGGCGTCGCCGCGGCGTTCACGTTCGTGTTCACCGCGAGCTTCGCCGTGTTCTGGGTCATCAAGAAGACCTACGGGCTGCGGGTGACCGAAGCCGAGGAGGACGCCGGCCTGGACATCTCCGAGCACGGGATGTACGGCTACCCCGAGCAGTTCATCCCGGCACCGGAGCTGGTCGGCTACGCGCCCGCGGGCGTGGGGGCCGGCAAGCCGGCACCGGTGGCGACGAGCCAGGAGGCAACGGCATGAAGATGGTCGTGGCGTACATGCGGCACGAGGCCTTCGAGCCGATCCGCACCGAACTCCTCAACCTGGGGTTCCCGTCCCTCTCGATCAGCGAGGTCAAGGGGTCGGGGCGCCAGAAGGGGATCACCGAGCACTACCGCGGGACGGAGGTGACGAACTACCTGCGTCCGAAGATCAAGGTGGAGTGCGTGGTGTCCGACAAGGACGTGCAGACGATCGTGGACACGATCCTCAAGCACGCCCGCACGGGCCAGATCGGCGACGGCAAGGTGTTCGTCATGCCGGTCGAGGAGGCCTACCGGATCCGCACCGGTGAGGCCGGAGAGGAGACGCTCCAGGCCCACCCCGATGCGGCCACGGCGGCGACCGCGTAGGCCGCTGCCAGGGGAATCGTCACCGATGCGCGGGCGGCGGCCAGACGGCCGCCGCCCGCCGGTGGCGGCTCCGTCGTTCTGATCCCGCGACCGAGAGGAGGCGTCGACGTCCATGCCGGCCCGACCGCTGCCCGACGGGCCTGACGGCGCCGGGGCGCCGCTGGTGGCGCGCCTGCGCGCGGTCCACCTCGAGATGATGGAGGCGGTCCTGACCGGCGGAGGCCTCGGGGAGGTCGCCGCGCTGGCCGCCGCCGCTGCCGGCGCGCCGGTGGCCGTCGTGGTGCCGCGCCTCGGCGTCGCCGTGCTGGCGGATCCCGAGGGCGCGCCCGGCGATGCCGGCGCCCTGCGCCGCTACGTCGTCGACCGCGTGCGCGACCGGCCCGCCGAGGTCCCTCCCGGCATCGCGGCCGAGGTGCCGATCGCCGCGGGCGACGAGACCGTCGGCGCCGTGCTGCTGCTCGGCGGTCGCAGCGGCCGCAGCCCGGATGCGGAGGCGGCGGAGTTCCTGCACCTCGCTGCCGTCGCCTCGCTCACCGAGGTGGCGGTCCAGGAGGCAAAGGAGGAGGTCGCCCAGAACCTGCGCGGGTCGCTGCTCGAGGATCTGCGCGACCGGCCCGATCTGCCGGTGCAGGACATCGTGCGGCGGGCCGGACGGCTGGGGTGCGACCTCGAGGGCGGCGCCGTCGTGCTGTGCGCCGATCTGACGACCGCCCGCCCGCGCCACGTGGTGGCGACGATCGCCGGCGAGCACGGCGGCGCGCTGGCCCAGCACATCGACGGGCGGGTCTACGCGGTCCTGCCGGCGGTCGGCGACGGCGGCGACCGTCCGGAGGCGACCCTGGCGGCGGCCCGCGCGCTCGCCGAGCGCCTGCAGCGCCACGGCACCGTCGGCCTGTCGTCGTTCTACGCCGAGCCGGCGGAGCTTCCGCGCGCGCTCCAGGAGTCCGAGCTCGTGCTCGACGTCCTGCGGCACACCGACGCGCCGATCGCCGAGGACATCGGCAGCGGCACCTACCGCCTGCTCTTCCGCGTGCTGGCGTCGCACCCCGAGGAGGTCCGGTCGTTCTTCGAGGACACCGTTGCGCCGATCGTGCGCTACGACGACCAGTACTCCTCGGACCTCGCCGGGACGCTCGAGGCCTACTTCGAGCACAACTGCAACATGAATGCCACCGCGGCGGCGATCTTCGCCCATCGGCACACCGTCGCGTACCGGCTCGACCGCGTGCGGGAGCTGACCGGGCTGGATCCGATGCAGTCCGAGGATCGCGAGCGTCTCGGCCTCGGGCTCAAGGCCTACCGGATCATCGCGCCGCGGCTGCCGCGATAGGGCGGCGCGCGGCGTGGCGCGCGGCTCGCGGCGGCGCGCAGGGGCTGACTGGGCGCCGACGGGCGCCGACTGCGGGCGGCACGTTCAACGCGGTCCGGGTGACGCGGCCCGATCCGGCACCAGATGCAGGTCGACGACGCTGTTCGTCGTGCACCCGCGGTTCGCCCCGGAATGCCGCCTGCGACCGGGCGCAGGCGCGACGGCGGGCCTCCGACGCAAACCTCATCCAGATCCGCATCGCTATGCGATCGGATTCTGGATCGATCCTCGAGCAGCACCCGCCGACCCGCCGTCCCCGGGACGGCGACCGGCGACCGGGTGTCAACGCGGCCCCGGGCCCTCCCTCGATGCTGTCGTTCGCGCCGCCGGGCGGCGGCGCTCAATCCGAGCTGCCGCCGCCGGAATCCCCGCCGCCGCCGGAATCCCCGCCGCCGCCGGAATCCCCG
>CAZEKK010000025.1:0-14441 GCA_964512905.1 uncultured Solirubrobacteraceae bacterium | reverse complement strand
TCGGGCGCGGGCGCGTCGGGCGCGGGCGCGGCCGGGGCCTCCGGCGCCTGGGCCAGCGGGTCGCCGGAGGCGGCGATCGGGGCGGCAGCCGCGGCGGCCGGCGCCGCCATCGGATCGGCGGGTGCCGGCGGCGCCGCGGACGCCGCCGGGGCGCTCGGGATCTCGCCTGCCGGCCCTGCGCCGGCCTGGGCGCGCAGCGCATCGTTGAGGTCACGCTGGAAGATGTATGCCGCGACCGGCCAGAAGACGATCCACACGATCCACAGCAGCACGGTCGGGTCCAGCGTGTAGTTCGTGCCGAGCGTGACCGTCGTCTTGCGCAGCCGGTTGCACGTGTTGTACGTCGACACGAACGGCGGGACGATGATGATCCAGCCGAAGAGGACTGCGGCCAGTGAGACGCCGGGGCTCGTGCCGAGTTCGTCGGTCCCGCGGGCGCGCCCGATCTCGGACATCTCCTTGTTGACCTTGTAGTACCAGACCAGCGAGTAGATCCCGAGCGTGATCAGCGTGAGGCCGATCACGCCGAGCGGGTTGCGGATCTTCCCGACGGACTGCGTTCCGGCAATCTGGACTTCCTCGGCCATGCGACACCTCGGCGGGGATGGGGTGGACCCGCCGACCCTACAGGTGGTCGCCGCCTCCGTCAGGGCCCGCCGGGCGCTGGTGCCGGATCCGACCAGCCTCCGACGCTCTCGGCCAGCTGCTGAGCGCCTTCGGGCCCCCAGGATCCCGGTGCGTACGGGTGCACGGGCGTCACGTCGGGGCTGAGGATCGGCTCGACGACCCGCCAGGCCGCCTCGACGGTGTCCTCGCGCGAGAAGAGGCCCTGGTCGCCGTCGATGGCGTCGCCGAGCAGGCGCACATAGGGCGGATCCTCGGTGCCGTGCTGATGGCGGGCGGTGAGGTCGACCTCCTCGCCGACCATGCCCTCGCCGGGGATCTTCGCCAGGGCCACGAGCGAGATCACGATCTCGGGGCTCAGCCGCAGCCGCAGCCGGTTGGGCTCGGTGACCGACTTCGGCCCGAAGGCGACCGCCGGCGGCCGGCGGAAGGTGACCATGACCTCGGTGCACGTCGTCGGCAGGCACTTCCCGGCGCGGATCAGGAAGGGCACCCCGGCCCACCGCCAGGTGTCGACGTGCAGACGCAAGGCCACGAACGTCTCCACGTTGGACGCCGGGGAGACGCCATCGACTTTCCGGTAGCCCTCGTACTGACCGCGCACGATGTCGTCGGGATCGAGCGGGCGGATCGACTTCATGAGGATCGACTTCATGTCGCGCATCGCGTCGGGGTCGTCGCGCGAGGGCGCCTCCATCCCGAGCAGCGCCACGACTTGGAGCAGGTGGTTCTGGACGACGTCGCGGATCGTCCCGGTCTCGTCGTAGAAGCTCCCGCGGTCGGCGACGCCGAAGTTCTCGGCCATCGTCACCTGCACGCTGCGGACGTGGTGGCGGTTCCAGATCGGATCGAGGATCGCGTTGGCGAAGCGGAAGAACGCGATGTTCTCGACCGACTCCTTGCCGAGGTAGTGGTCGATCCGGAAGACCGACGACTCCGGAAACACGCTGTGGATCGTCTGGTTGAGTTCCAGGGCGGAGGCGAGGTCATGGCCGAACGGCTTCTCGACGACGATGCGGGCGCCGTCGGCACACCCGGACGCCTGGAGGGCCTGCACGACCGTCTCGAACAGGCTCGGGGGGATCGCGAGGTAGTGGACAGGGCGGGTGGCCGCGCCGAGCTTGTCCTTGAGGGCTGCGAAGGTGGCGGGGTCGGCGTAGTCCCCGTCGATGTAGTCCATGCGGCCACAGAGCGCGGCGAAGGCGTCGTCGTCGACGCCGCCGTGCTCCTCGAGGCTGTCCTTGGCGCGCGCGAGCAGCTGGTCGCGGTCCCAGCCGGCCTTGGCGACGCCGACGACCGGCATGTCGAGCTGCCCGCGCTTGGCGAGCACCTGCAGCGCCGGGAAGATCTGCTTGTAGGCGAGATCGCCAGTGGCGCCGAAGAAGACGAGCGCGTCGGACCGTGGGGCGCGGCTCACGAGGCGCCCTCCGCGGGCTTCTCGTGGTGACCGCCGAACTCGAAGCGCTGCGCCGACATGATCCGGTCGGCGAAGTCGGCCTCGCCGCGCGACGCGAACCGCTCGTAGAGCGCCGAGGTGAGCACCGGGGCAGGCACGGACTCGTCGATCGCGGCGGTGATCGTCCAGCGTCCCTCGCCGGAATCGGAGACGCGCCCGGAGAAGTCGTCGAGCCCCGGGCTCTTGCGCAGGGCGATGGCCGTGAGGTCGAGCAGCCACGAGCCGATCACGCTCCCGCGGCGCCACACCTCGGCGACCTCGGGCAGATCGAGCTCGTACTGGTAGTGCTCGGGGTTGCGAAGCGGCGTTGTCTCAGCGTCAACTTCACGTTGAGACTTCCCGACATCGGCGTGCTTGAGGATGTTCAGCCCCTCGGCGTAGGCGGCCATGATCCCGTACTCGATCCCGTTGTGGACCATCTTCACGAAGTGGCCCGCGCCGCTGGGGCCGCAGTGGAGGTAGCCGTGCTCGGACTGCGCGGGCGCGCCCTCGCGGCCCGGCGTGCGCTCGGCGGACTCGACGCCGGGAGCGAGCGTGGAGAAGATCGGATCGAGGCGCTGCACGGCGCGGTCGTCGCCGCCGATCATCAGGCAGTATCCGCGGTCCAGCCCCCAGACGCCGCCGCTGGTGCCGCAGTCGACGTAGTGGATCGACTGCTCGGCCAGCCGGGCGGACCGGGCGATGTCGTCGTGGTAGTAGGAGTTGCCGCCGTCGATGACGGTGTCGTCGGCGGCGAGGTGCGGCACGAGCGCGTCGAGCGTCGAGTCCACGACCGCCGCTGGCACCATCAGCCAGACGTTGCGCGGCGCGTCGAGTTTGGCCACGAAGTCCTCCATCGACGACGCGCCGGTGGCGCCTTCGGCGGCCAGCGCCTCGACGCTGGCGGGCGTCACGTCGTAGACGACGCAGTCGTGGCCCGCCCTCATGAGGCGGCGCACCATGTTGGCGCCCATGCGACCGAGTCCGATCATGCCAAGTTGCATCCGAGGTCTCCTCGTCGACGTGCTGGTTGCGGTGGGTGGTGCTGGCGTCCCGCCGGGGCGGGAATCGTTGCGGCGGTCCGCCGGGGCTAGCCCTCCTGCGTGACGACCTGCCCGTCGGGCTGGGTCACCTGCTTGAGGACCTCTCCGTCTGGGCCGACCGTGGATTTCGGGACCCGCTGACTGACGGTGACCCGGACCGTTCCCGCCGGGGCCTTGCCGTTGGCGAGCTGCGCCTTCGCCTTGCCGCTCAGGCCCGCGCCGACCTTCCAGGTGACGGTGTGGGTGCCCGCCCGCACGGCCGTCAGCTGCCAGACGAAGGTGCGGGTGGCGCCGGGCCGGATCTTGCCGAGCGTCCACGTGTTCACGTAGGCGGTGTCAGCGCCGACACCGCCGGTGCCCCCGCCGGGCCCCTCGTCGATGACCCAGATCGGGCGCGACGGGTCGGCGAGGCCGGCCTGCTCGATCTGCTCGCCGAAAGCCTCGGCAGGCGCCTGGGGGTCGGCGTTGCCGATCGTCGCGGCGACGTTCGGGACGTCTTCGTCGCCGGTGTTCTTGACCGCGAGGACGAACTTCGCGTTCTCGGCGAGCCGCTGCTGGGTCGGGAACGTCACCTTGACGATCTCCACCTCGTAGGTCCCGGACGGCTCGTTTGCGTCCTGGCGCTCGTCGCCGCCGCACCCGGCTCCGACGGCGAGCAGCACGGCGGCGAACGCCGCCGCGGCGCCTGACCGAACGCTCCTCCCGTTCGCCCTCATCGCGGCCGACCTTACCACGGCCGCGGGCGTCCGCCGGGGACGCGGATGCGCCCGCTGCCGGCGCCGATTGGCAAAGGTCTGCCGGTTCGCATACGATCCGCCGACTGGGGCTGGAGAGGCTCCGCACCCGTGCGGACGAGGGAGGAGGTGTGGATGGTCCGAAGCGTCGCTGATCGAGCATTTCTCCCGGCGAAGAACATGCTCGAGCAGGTGGGGGACATGATGATCCTCACCGGCAAGACGATCGTGTCGGCCCTGCGCCCGCCCTACCCGTACGGCGGCGAGTTCGTTTCGCAGTTCCTGTTCGCGATCCGCCTCTGCTGGTTCCCGCTGCTGATCTCGACCGTTGCGTTCGGCTACGGCGCGCCGGGCCTGCAGGCGGCGAACTTCCTCGTCCTGTTCGGCGCCATCGACCGCCTCGGCGGCTTCTTCGTGCTGGCCTCGATCCGCGAGTTCGCGCCGACCGTGACCGCGATCGTCCTCGCCGGCGTCGCCGGGACCGCCATCACCGCCGATCTCGGCGCCCGCAAGATCCGCGAGGAGCTCGACGCCCTGCAGGTGCTCGGCGTCGACCCGGTCAAGAACCTCGTCGTGCCGCGGTTCCTGGCGCTCATGCTGGTCACGGGCCTCTTCGACATCTACGCGCTGATCTTCGGCGTCTTCGGCGGCGTCATCGCCACCCTCGTCAACAACGCGCCGCTGGGCCCGTTCTGGGCCACCTTCTTCACCAACGCCTCGACCACGGACCTCTGGGGGTCGGTCCTCAAATGCACCATGTTCGGCGCGATCATCGCGATCGTCTGCTGCTACAAGGGCATGACGGCCTCCGGAGGCGCCGAAGGCGTCGGTCGCGCCGTCAACCAGGCCGTGGTCATCGCCTTCATGGGCGTGTTCGCGTTCAACTACGTCTTCACCCAGACGCTGCTGGCCACCCACCCCGAGATCACGGTGATCAAGTAGTGCCGACCGGCTGGCTAGGGCTCCCGCGCGAGTGGATCGCGAGCTTCGGCGAGATCGCGAAGTTCTGCGGCCGGATCCTGCGCGACGTCTACACGCTGCGCGTCCTGAAGTTCTTCGGCGAGGCGCTGCGCCAGTCGGGCATCCTGATCCTCTCCTCGACGCTCGTGATCTGGGGCCTGACCTTCATCATCGGCCTGCAGTGCGGCATCGAGGGGGCGTACTTCAATCGCTCGGTCGGTGCGCCTGCCTACGCCGGCGTCTTCTCGGCCTGGTGCGATCTGCGCGAGCTGGTGCCGTACGCCTTCGGCTACATGATGGCCGCGAAGGTCGGAACCGGCATCGTCGCCGAGCTGGGATCGATGCGGATCTCCGACGAGATCGACGCGCTCGAGGTGATGGGCATCGACTCGATGCTGTTCCTGTGCGCGACGCGCCTGCTCGCCGCCTGGCTCGTGCTGCCGTTCATGTACATCGCGGCCATCGGGGCCGGGTTCTTCGCGTCGTACCTGGCGGTGGTCGAGCAGATCGGCGAGGTCTCGTCGGGCGGCTTCTTCCTGATCTTCTGGCAGTTTCAGAACCCGCCCGACCTCTTGAACAGCGTGATCAAGGGCATGTGCATGGCGACGGTGATCGTGCTCGTCGGCTGCTACTACGGCTACACGGCGGGCGGCGGGCCGGTGGGGGTCGGCACGGCAACGGCGAAATCGATGGTGCTCAACCTCGTGCTCGTCCACCTCGTGGGCATGCTCGGCACGCAGGTCTTCTGGGGCGCCAATCCGAGAGCACCAATCGGAGGATGACGATGGAATCGCGTGAGACTCCCGAGGGGGACGAGCCCGTCATCGGGCGCGGGGACGAGGCCGAGGCCCACGCGGCCGACGAGCACCAAGCCGCGACCGAGGTGGAGGCGGAGGCGGGTGAGGCGCCGGCGGCGGCCGAGCCGGCGCAGGCCGGCCCGCTCCGCGACGCGCCGACCGAGACCGACGCCGCCCCGGCCGCCACCACGGCGGCCGCCGTCGTCTCCGAGCCGGCGCCCGCCGACGACGAGCACGACGAGTACCGCTGGCACACCGGCCTGAAGCGGCCGACCGGCGTCGAGGACGCGGTCGAGTTCGTGGACGTCTACAAGAGCTTCGGACGCAACCACATCCTGCGGGGCCTGAACATGGGCCTGCCGGAAGGCAAGGTCTCGATGATCCTCGGTCCCTCCGGCACCGGGAAGTCCGTCTGCATCAAGCACATGGTGGGCCTCCTGTACCCCGACGACGGGGACGTCCTCGTGCACGGAGACTCGGTGCCGAACATGGAGGACGACGAGCTCTTCGAGATGCGCAAGAAGTTCGGCGTCCTGTTCCAGGACGGCGCGCTGTTCGGCTCGATGAACCTCTACGACAACGTCGCGTTTCCCCTGCGCCAGCACACCGACAAGGGCGAGGACGAAGTCCACGAGATCGTCGATCGACGGCTGCGCGAGGTCGGCCTGGCCGAGTCGGGCAACAAGATGCCCAACGAGCTGTCGGGCGGGATGCGCAAGCGCGCCGGCTTCGCCCGGGCGCTCGTGCTCGATCCCGACATCGTGCTCTTCGACGAGCCCGACTCGGGCCTGGACCCGGTGCGCACGGCGCTGTTGTGCGAGCTGATTCAGGAGGTCCACGACGAGAACGGCGGCGCCTACGTCGTCATCACCCACGACATCGCGAGCGCGCGGCGGGTCGCCGAGTACATCGCCGTGCTCTGGCGGGGGCGGATCGTGGAGTCGGGGCCCGCCGACGAGCTCTTCAACTCCGACAACGCCTTCGTGCGCCAGTTCTTGTCTGGCGCGTCCGAGGGCCCGCTCGGAATGGAGTAACCCTAACCTTGCACTTCACGGTGAGAATGGCCGCTCGCGCCGGTCGATCGGGGAGGATCGCCGTCAGGTGAGCGCTCGGGGTCCGTCGAGGAGGGGGATCGCGCGGTCCGACGGGGCCGTCTCGGTGGCGCGCGGCGCCGCCCTGGGCGCGCTCGCCCTTGCGGTGATCGTGCTCGCGGTGATCCTGCTCGGCAACGGCGACACCACGACGTACAAGATCCGCCTGATCAACGCCGGCCAGCTCGTCAAGGGCAACGACGTGCAGGTCGGCGGGCGCCGCATCGGCAACGTCGACGAGATCACGCTGACCGAGAACAACCAGGCCGAGCTGACGATCTCGGTGCAGGAGCCCTACGCGCCGCTCCACGAGGGCACGACCGCGCTCGTCCGCGCCACCTCGCTCTCGGGCATCGCGAACCGCTACGTGGCCCTCACGCCCGGCCCCAACAGCGCCGACGAGCTGCCGAGCGGCGCGACGATCGCGACCGACAAGACGACCTCGATCGTCGACCTCGACCAGCTCTTCAACACGCTGAACCCGCAGACGCGGTACGCGCTGCAGCAGGTCGTCCAGGGCAACGCGACCTGGTATTCCGGCAAGGCGCAGGAGGCCAACGACTCGGCGAAGTACTTCGCCCCGGCGCTTTCGACGACCGACGCGGTCGTCAAGCAGCTGATCAAGGACCAGCCGGCGCTCACCGACTTCCTCGTGCAGTCCTCGCGCCTGGTCACCACGCTGTCCGAGCGCGCCGACGACCTCACCAACCTCGTATCGAACGGCAACGCGACGCTCGGGGCGATCGCAAACCAGAACGCCTCGTTCGACGAGGCGCTGAGCCTCCTGCCGGGCACGTTGCGCAAGGCGAACACGACGTTCGTGAATCTGCGGGCGACGCTCGACGACCTGACCGTGCTGGTGGACGCGTCCAAGCCGGCGACGAAGGACCTCGACACGTTCCTCGCCCGCCTGGAGCCGCTGGCCACGGAGTCGACGCCGGTCGTCGGACAGCTCTCGCGGCTCTTCCGCCAGCCAGGGGACTTCAACGACCTCTACGACGCCGCCGTGGCCTTCCCGCAGGTCGCCAAGCTCGCCGGCCCGGCGACGAAGAACGGCATCGCGGCGCTGAAGAAGGGCCAGCCGGTGATCGACACGCTGCGCCCGTATGCGCCCGAGCTGATCGGCTGGTTCCGTGACTTCGGCCAGCCGTCGGCGTTCTACGACGCCAACGGACACTACGCCCGCGTGCAGCCGATGTTCACCAACTTCTTGCGGTCGGGCAACCAGCTCATCCCGCAGGCCAACTCCAAGCGCTACGACCAGCTCAGCAAGGGCAACGTCCGGCGCTGCCCCGGCGCCGCGAGCGCTCCGCCGGCCGACGGCTCGGCGCCGTTCCTCGCTGGCGGCGGCCAGGGCGACAACGACTGCGACCCCGGGGCCACGCCCCCCGGCCCATGAGGCGCGTCGCGGTCATCGTCGCCGTGCTCGCGGCCGCCGCCTGGCTCGCGGTGGCCGGCACCGGCGCCGGCGACGGCGGCGGGTACCAGGTGCGGGCGATCTTCGACAACGCGTCGTTCGCGATCCCGGGCGAGACCGTCCGGGTGGCGGGCGTCACGGTCGGCACGATCTCCGACGTCGAGGTGACCGAGGACAAGAAGGCCGCGATCACGCTCGACATCACCGATGCGGGCTTTCAGGACTTCCGCAACGACGCCCGCTGCATCATCCGTCCCCAGTCGCTGATCGGCGAGAAGTACGTCGAGTGCACGCTCACCGTGCCGCGCGCCCCCGGCCAGCAGCCGGCGCCGCCCCTGCCGAAGATCGCCTCGGGGCCCGACGAGGGCCAGCGCCTGCTCCCGGTCGCGCAGACGACGACGCCGGTCGACATCGACCTCATCAACAACATCTGGCGTCGGCCGTACGCAGAGCGCTTCTCGATCCTGCTCGGCGAGTTCGGCACGGCGCTCGCCGGCCGTGGCGGCGACCTCGCCGAGGCGATCAAGCGCTCCAACCCGGCGCTGCAGCAGACCGACGAGGTGCTGAGCATCCTCGCCAAGCAGAACGTGATCCTCGCCAACCTCGCGCGGGACTCGGACATCGCGCTTGCGCCGCTCGCGCGCGAGCGCGCGCGGGTGGCGGACTTCATCGTGCAGGCGAACACGACGGCCTCGGCGACCGCCGAGGAGAGCGCGGCGCTGCAGCGCAACCTCGAGCTGCTCCCGCCCTTCCTGCGCGAGCTGCAGCCGACGATGGTGCGCCTCGGCGCCCTGGCCAAGGAGGCCACGCCGGTCTTCGCCGAACTCCGCGGGGCGGCGCCGGACCTCAACACCGTCATCGAGCAGCTCGGCCCGTTCAGCGTCGCCGGCCTGCCGGCGCTTCAGAGCCTCGGCACCGTCTCGACGACGCAGGTGCAGCCCGCGCTCGAGGCCCTCAGCCCGGTCATCACCGACCTCGCCGCCTTCACGAAGAACGGCGTCGGCGTCTCCAAGGACCTCAACGCGCTCACCGCGAGCCTCCAGAAGACCGGCGGGACCCGGCGGCTGCTGGACTTCCTCTTCTACACCGCCACGGCGACGAACGGCTTCGACCAGTTCGGCCACTACCTGCGGGCCGGCCTGATCGCGAACCTCTGTTCGGACTACAACGTCGAGCCGGTGCCGTCCTGCTCGGCGAACTTCGGCAGCGACGCGCAGGGAAGCGCGGCGAGCAGCGGGGATCCGCTCTCGGACCCGAACCTCACCGACACGTCGAAGGTGCTGCGCGGCGCCAACCCCGACGACGTCATCGCCGCGCGCGAGAACGCCAGCACCCAAGCCGACACCGCCGCCCAGCGCCAGGCCGACGCCAAGCTGCGGCTGCCGGCCGTCGCGCTGCCGGGCAAGCTCGGCGGAGCGCTTGGCTCGACGCCGAGTCCCAGCAACACGACGTCTGACCGCAAGGGCCGCCCGCGGGCCGAGAAGGACCCCGATCCCAAGGCCGGCGTCGTGGACTACCTTCTGGGGGCCGACCGATGAGGCGCCGGCGCAGCTCGTCGATTGCCGCCAACCCGGTGCTCATCGGCGCTGCGACGACGCTCGTGGTCATCGTCGCGGTCTTCCTCGCCTACAACGCGAACGAGGGCCTGCCGTTCGTCCCGACCTACCAGCTCGAGGCCGAGGTCCCCAACGCAGCCAACCTGGTCAAGGGCAACGACGTGCGGATCGCCGGCACCCGGGTCGGCACGGTGTCCGCGATCACGGCCGTCCGGCACAGCGACGGCTCGACGACGGCCAAGCTGACGATGCAGCTGCAGACGTCCGTCAAGCCGCTGCCGAAGGACTCGACCGTCCTGATCCGGCCGCGGTCTGCGCTCGGGCTCAAGTACGTCGAGATCACGAAGGGCAACCCGGCGAGCGGGGGCTTCGCCGACGGCGCGGCGATCCCGCTCGACCAGGCGACGCCGATCCCGGTCGAGATCGACCAGGTCTTCAACACCTTCGACGAGCCGACGCGTCGCGGGATCCAGGGCAACGTCGACGAGTTCGGCAACGCCTTCGCGGGGCGCGGATCCGACCTGAACGTGACGATCTACACCCTCCCCGACCTGCTTGCGAACCTCGAGCCGGTCATGCGCAACCTCGCCGACCGCGACACCCGCCTGGACAACTTCTTCAAGCAGCTCGGGAACGTCGCGGCCCAGGTCGCCCCGGTCGCCGAACAGCAGGCGAGCGGATTCGTCAATCTCGACATCACCTTTGCCGCGCTGGCCTCGGTCGCCCGGCCCTACATCCAGGAGTCGATCGCCGGCGGCCCGCCTGCGCTCGAGGCCGCGATCGAGTCGTTCCCGGTCCAGCGCCCGTTCCTGGCGAACTCCGAGGCGTTGTTCCGCGAGCTGCAGCCAGGCGTCAAGGCCCTGGCCGCGGCGGCGCCCGACCTCGCCGACGCGGTGACGCTGGGCGTGCCGGTCCTCGTCAAGTCGCCGGCCTTCAACGACCGGCTCGGCGCGCTGAGCGACAGCATCAAGGAGTTCAGCGAGGATCCGGTCGTGCCGCTCGGCATCAAGCGCCTGGCCCAGACGGTCGACTTCCTCGACCCGACCGTCTCGGCCTTGACCCCGACCCAGACGGTCTGCAACTACGTCTCGCTGTTCTTCCGCAACGCGGCCAGCCTGCTGTCCGAAGGCGACACGATCGGGACCTGGCAGCGGTTCATCATCATCCCGACCCCCCGCGGGCCGAACAACGAGGGCAGCCCGGCGTCGGCGCCGGCGAACGGCCCGGACCGGCGCAACCACCTGCACGCGACGTTCTACCCGAAGACCGCAGGGCCCGGCCAGGGCAAGACCTGCGAGGCGGGCAACGAGGAGTTCGTGATCGGCAAGACGGTGCTCAAGAACCCGCCCGTCCGCAGCCCCGCCACGACCGAGAAGACCACGCCATGAGCACGCCTGCCAAGAAGCCGCGCGTGCTGCGCAAGGACCGGACCGGCTGGCCGGCGTTCAGGGTCGGCGCCGTCGTGCTCGTCGTGCTCCTGATCCTGACCTATTTCGGGTTCACGAAGGACATCCCGTTCACGAGCGGATACCGGCTGAAGGCGATCGTCGAGTCGGCCGTCTCCATCCGCAACGGCTCGCCGGTGCGCATCGCCGGCGTCAACGTCGGCAAGGTCGTCGAGGTCCAGGGCCAGGGCGACTCCGACGCCGCCGTCGTGGTCATGGAGATCGACGACAACGGGCTGCCGATCCACAAGGACGCCGAGATGAAGATCCGGCCGCGGATCTTCCTCGAGGGCAACTTCTTCGTCGATCTCAAGCCGGGCACGCCGCAGGCCCCGGTCGCCGACGACGGCTACACGATCCCGATCACGCAGACCGCGACGCCCGTCCAGCTCGACGAGGTGCTCACCGCGCTGCAGACGGATGCCCGCCAGTCCCTGCAAGTCGCGCTGGAAGGATTCGGCACCGGGCTCACGTATCAGCCGACCGCCGCCGACGACGTCGGCCAGGATCCCGCCGTCCAGGGCAAGACGGGCGCCCAGGCGCTCAACGGCGCGCTGAACTACAGCGCCGACGCCTTCAAGAGCACGGCGCTGGTCAACCAGGCGCTGCTCGGCGACGCCCCGAACACGCTGTCGAAGCTGGTCGATTCCTTCGGCCAGGTCGCCGGGGCGCTGGCCCGCGACGAAGGCCAGCTCCAGAGCTTCGTGACCGACTTCAACACGACGCTCGCGGCGTTCGCCGACGAGAGCGGGAACCTGCAGGAGAGCATCCGCCTCCTGGGTCCGACCCTGCGTACCACCGACAGCGCCCTCGACAGCCTCAACGCCGCCTTCCCGCCGACCCGCGCCTTCGCGCGCGAGATCCTCCCAGGGGTCAACGCGACCGCGGAGACCATCGACCTCGCGCTGCCCTGGATCGCCCAGACGCGCACGCTGGTGTCCGACGCCCAGCTCGGCGGGCTCGTGAAGCAGCTCCAGCCGGCGACCGCCGGGCTGGCCGGTTTCACCGGCGCCCAGCTCGACCTCCTGCCGCAGGCCAACCTGATCTCGCTCTGCGCCACCAGGGTGCTGCTGCCAACCGGCGACATCGTCGTGCAGGACGGCGCGGCGACCAGCGGCGTCGAGAACTACAAGGAGTTCGCCTACTCGCTCGTCGGCCTCGCGGGCGAGAGTCAGAACTTCGACGGAAACGGGTCCTACGTCCGCTTCATGATCGGCGGCGGCGACCGGACCTTCCAGACCGGGCCGTCGAAGCTCTCGAACCAGCGGCTCCTGGGCAACGCGGTCGCCCCGCCGCTCGGCACTTCGCCGCGCCTGCCGTCCAAGCTGCCGCCCTACAACTCCAGCCGGCCCTGCTACACGCAGCCGCTGCCGAACGTCAACGGCCCGCAGTCCGGCCCCGGCCCCGCCGACGGCTCGCAGGGAACCGCGGCGGCGGCGAAGGCGGCGGCGGCCACCGAGACCGCGGCGGCCGCGGACGCCAAGCAGGCCGCCGACGCCACCAAGGGCATCGCGGGCGTCGGCGGCGGGGACGACCCGTCGGTCGCCCAGGAGCTCTTCGGTCGCCTGAACCCGTTCCGCGTCGGGTCCAGCCCGCTGGCCCGTGAGGGCGGGGAGGCGACGCCGTGAAACAGGCCATCCAGAAGCGCTGGAAGGACTTCGTGGCGATCGTCGTGCTGGTCGTGATCGCGACTGGCGTCGCCAGCTACATCCTCACGAACCAGGGCTTCACGCTGCCCGGCTGGGTTCCGTTCATCGGCACCGACGTGTTCGAGCTCAAGGCGGAGTTCCAGACCGCGCAGGCGGTCACGCCCGGCCAGGGCCAGAGCGTCGACATCGCCGGCGTGAAGGTCGGCGAGATCACCACGGTCGAGCTCGTCGACGGTCGCGCGGTCGTGACGATGGAGATCGACCCGGAGCAGGGCAAGGACATCCGCACCAACGCGCAGCTCCTGCTGCGCCCCAAGACGGGCCTGAAGGACATGGTGATCGCGATGAAGCCGGGGTCGGCCCCCGCGCCGCTGGTGAAGGAGGGCGCGACGCTCCCGATCGCCAACACCCTGCCGGACGTCAACCCCGACCAGTTTCTCGCCAGCCTGGACGTCGACACCCGCGACTACCTCAGGCTGCTCCTCGGCGGCGCGGGGCAGGGCCTCAAGGACAACGGCAAGACGCTGTCCGCGACGCTGCGGCGCTTCGAGCCGACGTCCCGGGACATCCTCCAGATCAACAAGCTGCTCGCCAAGCGCGCGCAGAACCTGCAGCGCGTGGTCACGAACTTCGAGAAGCTTTCGACCGAGCTGTCGACGAAGGACAACCAGATCTCGGAGCTGGTCGACAACTCCGCCCAGGTGTTCCGCGCCTTCGCAGCACAGAGCGCGAACATCCGCGCGACCCTGCGGCTTCTCCCCGGCGGGCTCGAGGCCACGAACACGGCGCTCGCCGACGTCGACGAGTTCGCCCAGCAGCTCGGCCCCGCGCTGCAGGACCTGCGCCCCGGCGCCCGGTCCCTCGGCCCCTCGCTGATCGCGAGCCAGCCGTTCCTGAAGGGCACGATCCCGGTCTTCCGCGATCAGATCGGGCCGTTCGCCACGCAGGTCACCCCGATCGTGCGGCGCCTGAAGCCCGTCACCCAGGACCTCGCCGAGCTGGCGCCCAACCTGACGAAGGCGCTCGGCGTCCTGAACACGACCCTCGACGAACTGGCCTTCAACCCGAGCGGATCGGCGGAGAGCTTCCTCTTCTTCGTGGCCTGGGCAAACCACAATGCCGCGTCGCTCTTCAACTTCCAGGACGCCCACGGCCCGCTGCGCCGCGGGATCATCATCGCGACCTGCGAGACGCTGAACATCCTGCCCACCGTCGGGAAGGTCAACCCGAACCTCCAGAACATCCTCAACAACACCAACCTCGCGATCGGCTCGCCGCTGTGCCCGCCGCCGATCAGCGCGGCGTCGAAGTCCTCCGCCGCCGCGCCGAGCGGGTCGCAGGCCGCCGATGCGACGACGCCGCTCTCGCAGGCGCCCGACCTCGCACCCGCGCCGCCCACGGCCGGGGCGCCGAAGTCGGGCGCGCCCGCCCAGCCGGCCCCGCCGGCGAGCGAGAACGGCGGATCCGGTGGCGCCACCGAAGGGTCCGGCGAGGGAGCAGCGCCCGAAAGCTCCGCTCCGGCGGACGGCGGCCCGCCGCAGACGGCATCCAGCCCGACCGCCGGCACGAGCGCGAGGCGGTGACGGGCTGATGCAGAAGCAGGCGCCCACGCTCGGCCGGCTGTTCGTGATGGTGGCGTTTGCGTTGTCGTGTTTTGGGTTGTTGTTGTTTTTGTGGCTGGCGTTTGGTG
>CAZEKK010000024.1:13295-17692 GCA_964512905.1 uncultured Solirubrobacteraceae bacterium | reverse complement strand
CGCTCGGCCGGACCCAGCTCGAGCATGTCGCCGAGCACCGCGACGCGCCGGCCCCCGGCGGTCAGCTCGAGGTCGTCGAGGGCCGCGCGCATCGACATCGGGTTGGCGTTGTAGCAGTCGTTGATGACGGCGACGGCATCCGGCAGGTCGATCCGCTCGCCCCGCAGCGCCGACAGGCGCACGTCGACGCGGCCCCCGGGAGTGACGCCCACGGCCAGCGCAGCGGCTGCCGCCGCCAGGGCGTTGATCCGCTGGTAGGCCTGGCTGAACGGCAGCTCGAGGTGCAGCCGCCGGCCCCGGGCGTCGACGACCAGGCGGCCGCCGTCGCCGTGGTCGACGCGGACGTCGCCGCCGTCGCCGAACGTGACGAGGTCGAGGTCGTCGCGCAGGTGGGGGTCCAGCAGCGGCTCGTTCACGGGCACGATCCCGGTGGCGCTCGCGGGCAGGTCGCGGATCAGCTCGGCCTTGGCGGCGGCGACGGCCTCGATCGACCCGAGCAGCTCGAGGTGCACCGGGCCGACGTTGACGATCACGCCGACGTCGGGCTCGCCGATCGCCACGAGATCCGCGATCTGGCCGGCCCCGCGCATGGCCATCTCGAGGACCAGGACCTCGGTCCCGGGCGGCGCGGCCAGAATCGCCAGCGGCAGTCCGATCTCGGTGTTGTGGTTGGCGGGGCTGGCGATCGTGGCCCGGTGCGGCGACAGCATCGCCGCCAGGATGTCCTTGGTCGACGTCTTCCCGGTCGAACCGGTGATGCCGATCGTCGGGCAGGCCAGCTCACGGCGCCAGGCCCGGGCGAGGCGCCCGAGTGCCGCGACCGGATCGTCGGCGGCGATCAGCGCGCCCGGCCCGCCGACGTCGCGCGGGCCGCCGGACTTCGCCAGCAGCTCGCCGGCCGCGGCCTCGGCGATCCGCTGCGGCGTGGCGATCGCCCCCCACGCGCCGCCGGCCAGGGCGTCGGGCACGAAGGCGCCACCGTCGTGGTGCTCGCCCGGCACGCCGACGAACAGGGCGCCGCCGGGGACCGACCGCGAGTCCACCGCCGCGCCCGCCGGGCCGCCGGCGCCGGGGGGCGGGTCGCGGACGAGGTCGCCGCCCGCCGCGGCGGCCACCTGCGCGGCATCCCAGGACCTCACGACGCCGCGCCCTCCCGCGCTCCGCGCAGCGACTCGCGCGCCACGGCCACGTCGTCGAACGGCACCGTGCGGCCCTCGGCGAACTCCTGGCCCTGCTCGTGGCCCTTGCCGGCGATCACGACGACGTCGCCCGGGCCGGCCATGGCGACCGCGCGGGCGATCGCCTCGCGGCGATCGGCGACCCGCTCTGCCCCCGCCCCGGCGCCGGCGGCGACCTCGGCGATGATCGCCTCGGGATCCTCGGAGCGCGGATTGTCGGACGTCACCACGACCGCGTCGGCCAGGCGCGCCCCGATCGCCCCCATGAGCGGGCGCTTGCCGCGGTCGCGATCGCCGCCGCAGCCGAAGACCGCGATCACGCGACCGGCGGTGAGGCCGCGGGCGGCGGCGAGAACGTTCTCCAGGGAGTCGGGGGTGTGGGCGTAGTCGACGAGGACCGCGAACGGCTGGCCCTCGTCGACCGGTTCGAAGCGACCCGGAACCCGGCCGGCGGTGCGCACCGCCGACGCGATGACCTCGTCGGCGACGCCGAGCGCGCGCACCGCCGCGACCGCGCCCAGGACGTTGGCGACGTTGAAGCGCCCGGGCAGCGGCGAGGCCAGCTCCAGCCGCAGGCCGTCCGGGCCCTCCACGGTGAACCGCGAGCCGGTCAGGGAAGTCTGGACCTCGACCGCCCGGTAGTCGGCGTCCGCATCGATCGCCGCCGTGACCGCCCCGGGAAGCTCGGCGGCCAGGCGGGCGCCGTAGGGGTCGTCGACGTTGATCACCGCAGCCCGCGGGCCCGCCGCGAAGAGCCGGCGCTTGGCGAGGTAGTACTCCTCCATCGTCGGATGGAAGTCGAGATGGTCCTGGGTGAGGTTGGTGAAGATCGCCGCCGCCCAGTGGATCGCATCGCACCGGTGCAGTGCGAGCGCGTGCGAGGAGGCCTCCATCGCGCAGGCGGCGTCGCCGGCGTCGAGCATCGCCCGGAAGTCGCGCTGGAGGTCGATCGCCTCGGGCGTCGTGCGGCCCGCGGCCCGGTCCACGCCGCCGATGACCGCGCCAACCGTGCCCAGCAGCCCGCACCGGCGGCCGGCGGCCTCGAGCAGCGCCCGCACGAGGAAGGCGGTCGTGGTCTTGCCGTTCGTTCCGGTGACGCCCACGACGTCCAGGACGGCGGTCGGGTCGCCGAAGAACCGCGCTGCCGCGGGCGCCATGGCGACGCGGGCGTCGGGCACCACGACCTCCGGAACGCCCAGGCCGAGCGGGCGCTGCACCACGAGGGCCGCCGCGCCGGCGGCCACCGCGGCCGGCGCGTGCTCGTGGCCGTCGGAGGTGAAGCCGACGACGCAGAAGAAGAGGTCGCCGGGTCCGACCGCGCGGCTGTCGTAGGCGAGGCCCGTGATCTCGGCCTCGGGGGCGTCGGGGCCCAGCAGCTCGCGCAGGGTCATGGCGGCGCCGAGTCTAGATGAGTGATCCCCAGCCCCGGCACTGGATTCGCCATCGATCATCTCGGCGTCCGGCGGCTGCCCACCGGCCCGCCTGCCGCCCGGCTCCGGGCGACGTCGCCGGTCACTGCGGCGCGATCCGCAGGTAGGGCAGGGCGAACTCGGCGATCCGCTGGAAGGCCGGCGCGGCGACGACGCCGCCGAAGTACGCGCCCTGGGGCTCGTCGACCATGACCGCGACGAGCAGGCGCGGGCGCTCCGCCGGCGCGAAGCCGACGAACGAGGCGACGTACTTCGTCTCCGAGTAGCCGCCGGTCTCGGGATCGGGCTTGTTCGCGGTGCCGGTCTTGCCGGCGAGCTTGTAGCCGGGGATCGACACCTCGCTCGCCGTGCCCCCGGCGGCCAGGACGCCTTCGAGCATCGTCCGGACGCTGGCCGCGACCCGCGGCGACAGAATCCGCCTGGCCCGCGGACGGGACGTCGGCCGCCCGCCGACCTCGGCGATCACGTGCGGCGGCCGCAGGATCCCGCCGTTGGCGATCGCCGCGTAGGCGGTGGTCATCTGCAGCGGCGTGACGGCCAGGCCCTGGCCGATCGGGAGGTTGCCGATCGAGGAGCCCGAGTAGTCCTCGAGCGCCGGCACGATGCCGGCCTGCTCGGCCGGGAGGTCGCTGCGGGTCGTCGCGCCGAAGCCGAAGCGCCGGACCCAGCCGTCGAAGTTCCTCGCGCCCAGCCGCATCCCGATCGTGACCGCGCCGACGTTGCTGGACTGCGCGAGGATCTCGGCGGTGGTCAGCGTCTCGTAGCCGCGCTCGTGGGCCTCGTTGATCGTGCGGTCGGCGACCTGAATCGACGGCGCGAGGTCGAAGCTCGTGTCGGGCTGGACCACGTTGTCCGAGAGCGCGCCGGCGACGGTGAACGGCTTGAAGGTCGAGCCGGGCTCGTAGGCCGCGCCAACCGCCCGGTTCATGCGGGCGTAGGTCGGCGCCTCGCCGAACCGGTTCGCGTCGACCGGCGGCCAGTTGGCCACCGCGAGGAGGTCGCCGGTCGACGGGTCCATCACGATCGCCGTCGCCCCCTTGGGCGAGAACTCCTGCCCGACCTCGGCGAGGACCTCCTCGGTCTTGTCCTGGATGGCGGCGTCGATCGTGAGCCGGATGCCGCGACCGGCCCGGGTCGTGCGGTCGTCCTGCAAGGAGATGGGCTCGCCGAGCGCGTCCTTGACGAGGCGCCGCTCGCCGTCGGTGCCGCGCAGCGTGCGGTCCTGGGCGTACTCGAGGCCCGAGAGACCCTCGCCGTCGGTGCCCACGAAGCCGATCAGCTGGGCCGCGAGCTGCTTCTGCGGGTAGCTGCGCCGGCTGGATGCGGTGAACTGCAGGCCCTCGATCTCCATCGCCTCGATCCTGCGTGCGCGCGTGTCGGGGAGCGTGCGGGCCAGGTAGACGAAGCCCGTGTCCTTCTCCGACAGCTTGCGGAGGACCGCGTCGCGCGGCTGGCCGAGCAGCGGGGCGATGCGCGTGGCCACGCGCAGCGGATCCTTGATCAGGTACGGCGTCGCCGCGACGTCCGACGCCGGCTCGGACACGGCCAGCTCGACGCCGTGGCGGTCGGTGATCGTGCCGCGCGGGGCGGGCACGGTGATCGTCGAGATCTGCTGGCTGGTTGCGGCCGTCTTGAGGGCGCCGGACTTGACCGCGCCGAAGTACGCGGCCCGGACGCCGGCGATGGCCAGCAGGCCGAGGAAGATCCCGAACAGCAGGCCGATGCGGCGGTCGATGAGGCCCACGGGGCCGGGCTACCCCTCGCCGTCCGTGCTGACGTCCGTGCTGAC
>CAZEKK010000024.1:5681-13195 GCA_964512905.1 uncultured Solirubrobacteraceae bacterium | reverse complement strand
TGAGGCCCACGGGGCCGGGCTACCCCTCGCCGTCCGTGCTGACGTCCGTGCTGACCTCGGTGCTGCCGTCCGTGCTGACCTCCGTGCTGCCGTCGGTGCCCGCCGAGGGGTCCGCGACGGCGTCGGTCTCATCGCCCGTCGTCGCGGCGGGATCGGCGGCGCCATCGGTCCCGTCGCCCGTCGCGGCGGCGTCGGCGGCGCCCGCCAGGAACGCGCCGCCGGCGACGGCAGCAGCGGCGGCGCGGGCGTCGCGGCGCACGCTCGGGGCGATGTAGCGGACGTTGCCGGTCCCGGGGGTGACCATGCCGAGCCGGCGGGCCTCCGCGGTCACGCGCTCGCGGGCGCCCAGGCGCGACACGTCGCCGCGCAGCTGGCCGTTCGTGCGCTCGAGCTCGGCGGCCCGCTCCACGGCGCGACCGATGCTCGCGTTCATCGAGAGCAGCCCGACCTGCATCGCCACGATCCCGATGAGCAGGAAGCCGACGAGCCCGATCCACCAGCGGGCGCGGACGGCGTGCTCGAGGACGCGGTGCTCGGGCAGCGCGGCGACGCCGCGCACGACCCGCAGGCCGATGGGCCGTGCGACCGCGGCGCCACGCAGCGCGAGCGCGGGCGCGGCGGCTGCCGCGGCAGCGGCGCCCCCCGCGGGCCCCGAGACGCGGCGCGGAGCCGGCGGACGGCGGCCGGCGGGGCGGCGGGGAGCCGACCGGGCTTGCGGCGCGCTGCGTGCGGTCGGTCGCGCGGGCGGACGCGGCGGGACAGCGGCGCGCGCAGCGGACCGGGCGGCAGCGCGGGCCCGCGGGGTCGCGCGACCGGCGGCGGTGGCGGCAGGCGGGGTCATGCGGACTCCTTGTCGTCGAGCTTCCGTGCCGCGCGCAGGTGCGCAGAGCGCGCGCGCGGGTTTGCAGCGATCTCGCCGGGCGTGGGCGCGACCGCCCGGCGGGTCAGCAGCTCGGCCTCGGGCTCGCGCCCGCACCCGCACACCGGCAGGTCGGGCGGGCAGATGCACCCCTTGGCCCGGTCGGCGAGGAACCGCTTGACCCGGCGGTCCTCGAGGGAGTGGAAGCTGATCGCCCCGAAGCGCCCGCCGGCACGCAGGACCGCCCAGGCCTCCGGCAGCGCGCGCTCGAGCTGGTCGATCTCGTCGTTGACGGCGATGCGGATCGCCTGGAACGTCCGCTTGGCCGGGTGGCCGGCACCGAACCGCGCCGGCGCGGGGACGGCAGCCTTGATCGCGTCGACGAGCTCCTGGGTGGTCTCGATCGGCGCGGCCGCCCGCCGGCGCACGAGCGCCCGCGCGATCTGGCGCGCGTAGCGCTCCTCGCCGTACTCGCGCAGGGTGCGCGCGAGGCGCCGCTCGTCCCACCGGTTGACGACGTCGGCGGCCGTCAGCTCCTGCGCGGGATCCATGCGCATGTCCAGCGGGGCGTCGCAGGCGTAGGAGAACCCGCGCTCCATCGTGTCGACCTGGAAGGACGACATGCCGAGGTCCAGCATCACGAGATCGGCGCGCAGCCCCTCGGCGTGCAGGCCGGCGAGCCCTTCGGCGAACGGAGCCCGCACGAACCGCGTCGCGCACGAGACCTCGGCCGCGAACTCGGCGAAGCGCGCCTCGGCCGCCGGGTCGCGGTCCACCGCGACGAGCAGCCCCTCGGGCCCGAGCCGCTCGGCGATCAGCCGGGCGTGGCCGCCGCCGCCGAAGGTCGCATCGACGGCAACCTCGCCGGGCCGCGGGTCGAGAAGCTCGATGAGCTCCCCCGCGAGGACGGGCACGTGGACGGGCATGTCAAGCAGGACGGTCAAGGCCGGCGGCGATGTCGATGACCCGGGCAGCGAGCCCCTCGTTGTAGGCCGCCCATGCGGCGCGGTCCCAGATCTCCGCGTACTCCCCCGCGCCGGTGACGACAACGTCCCGGCCCAGCCCGGCGTACTCCATGAGGAAGGCGGGGAGCATCACGCGACCGGCGGCGTCGAGCTCGGTGTCGCTCGCGTTGGCCCCGAAGAAGCGGGCGAGGTCGCGCGCCTCGGGCGAAAGCGGGTTGCGGCCGGCGAGCGCGGTCGAGGTGTGGACGTCGTACGCCTCCGGCGTCCAGATCGCCACGCACCGCTCGACGCCCTTGGCGAGCACGATGCCGCTCGCGAGCTGGGCGCGGAACTTCGACGGGATCGTGAGCCGGTTCTTCGCGTCGAGCGTGTGGTCGAAGGTGCCGCGGAAGGCCATGGGCGTGATGTGCGGTGCTGACCGGGGAGTGCGAGTGGACCGAGGTGGCGGAGTGGGAGGAGCCCCGCCACCCCGGTCCCGACGCGGCGCGAACGTACCCCACCTTCTCCCACTTTGCAACCCATTTTGCTCCCCTTCTCCCACTTCACTGTCATGGCGCCATCACAGCAGGCCGAATCCCCTTGCGGCGCAAGGCGTTTTCGATGGCGCCGCGGACCCGCCGCCAGCCCCGCTCACGGCGCAGCGCGCCGTGCACGGCCGCCGCCTGGGCGTCCGGTTGCACGTTTGCGGCCTGCGCTGCAACCGATCCTGCACGCCGTCCGGGCGGTGGGCCGCCGCTACGATCCCCGCGCGTGCGGCCTGCGACATCGACCCGCGGGGCGGCAGCGGCCGCCCTGGCCGCCGCGGCGGCCTTCGCCGGGTGCGGCGCCGGCGGTGGCGGACCGGTCAACCCCGCCCGCGCAGTCCCGCCCGAGGCCGCCGCCTACCTCGGCGTCGTGCTGCGACCGCGTGGCGAGGCCGCCGCGCCGACCGGCGCCGCCGCGCGGGCGCTGGCCGGCCCGGTGCCGGCCCGCAGCGTCGCCCGGGCCGCGGGCGCGGCCTTCCTGCCGCGCGCCCCGCGCCTGCGCTTCGGACGCGACGTGCGCCCCTGGCTCGGCGCCCGTGCCGGCATCTTCCTTCTTGCCCGAGGCTCCGCACCCCCGGCGCGGGGCCTCGTCGCCGTCGCCGCCGACCCCGCAGCGGCAGCCGCCGCCGTCGGTCGCCTCGCTGCCGGCCTGCCGCGCCGCGCCGTGAACGGCCTGGCCTACCGCGTCGGCGCCGACGGTCGCGCGGTGGCCGCCGCGCGCGGCTTCGTCGTCGCAGGCGACGAGGCGGCGGTGCGGGCGTCGTTGCGGACGCTCGCGAGCGGCCTGTCGCTCGGGGCCAGCGACCGCTACTCGCGCACGGTCACGCGCGGCGGACGCCGGCGGATCGCCGTCCTCTACGCCGACCCGGCCCGCGCCGCCGACCTGCTGCCCGCGCTCGGCGTGCCGCCGGGAACGTCGGCGGTCGTGCGGTCGGCCCTCGCGGCCGCCGGGGCCGACCCGCTCGTGGCCGCGATCTCCGCCCGCCCGGGCGGCGTCGTGCTGGACGCCGGCCCCCGCCCCGCCCCGCCCGCGCGCGTGGACGCTGCGCTCGGAACACCGGCCCGGCCCGCCGCCCCGCTCGACCGCCTGCCCGCGGGCGCCGCCGCGGCGGCGGCCAGCCCGGGCCCCTTTGGCCCGGCGCTGGCGGATGCGCTGGACCCCGAGGTGCTGCCGTCCGTCCGCTCGGACGCACTCGCCGCGACCGCCCGCCGCCTGCGGGCCGCCGGAGTCCCGCCCGCGGCGGTCGCGGCGCTCGTCGGGCCTGCCGGCGCCGCCGTCTGGCTGACTGCCCAGGGGTACGTCGCGGCGGTGACGGCGTCCTCCCCCCGCCCCGCGGCGCTCGCCGCCGCCGCCCGACGGGCGGTCCGCAGCCTGGGGCTTCGCGGAATCACGGTCCTGCGCGGCGGCCGTCGGGTGGCCGCCGGATCGCCGCCTGCCGCTGCGGCACTCCTGGGGCAGGGCCCGCAGCTTGGCGCGCGGCCCGCCTACCGCGCCGCCGCCCGCGTGCTCGGCACCGCGGCCACGCCGCTGGCATGGCTGGACGGCGCGGCGCTGGACCGGCTGGTCGGGCGTGGCGCGCCGGCGCTCGTGCGCCGCGCCGCGGCCGCCGTGCGCGGGATCGCCGCGGGCGCGCCGCGCGGGATCCCGCGCCTGGCGGTGGCCGTGCGTCCACGATCGGTCGTGACGCGCCTGCCGAGCCCGTAGGATGCCGGGACGCCCGCTGCTCCCGCCACCCGGAGGACCGCCATGCCCGCCCGCTTCTCGCCCCGCCCGCTTCGCCCAGCGCTCGCAGCGATCACGGCAGCCGCCGCCCTCGTGGCCGCCGGCTGCGGCAGCGGCGGCGGCGGCGACGGCGGCGCCGACCCGGCGGGTGCCGTCCCGCAGTCGGTGCCGATCTACTTCTCGGCCTCCGTCAAGCCGCAGGGCGAGCAGAAGGCGGCGGTCGACGCCCTCTCCAAGCGGCTGATCGGCGTCGAGAACCCCGGCAAGGAGATTCAGGACCGGATCACCGAGTCGGCCTCGGGCAGCGACACGAAGTTCAGCTACGAGGACGACGTCAAGCCGTGGCTCGGCGACCGGGTCGGGTTCTTCATCGGCAAGATCACCCCGTCGTCCGGAGTCTCGAGCAGTTCGGGCGAGGGGGCGTTCGTGGCGGCGGTGAGCGACACCGACAAGGCGAAGGACACCTTGAAGAAGGTGGCCGAGGAGGGGAAGGCCAAGAAGTCGACCTACAACGACGTCGACTACTACGAGGCCGGCGGATCGGGCGCCGCCGGGGTCGTCGGCGACTACATGATCATCAGCAGCGACCTCGCGTCGTTCAAGCTCGCGGTCGACGCCCAGAAGGGCGACTCCCTCGCCGACGACGCCGACTACAAGGACTCCCCGGCCGCAAGCAGCGACAACCTCGGCACGATCTTCATCGACCCCAAGCCGCTGCTCACGCAGCTCTCCACCTCGGGCCAGCTCGCCGGCCAGGGCGCCCAAATCCAGCAGCTGCTCAAGCAGACCGGTGACAAGCCGGTGACCGGCGCGCTGACCGCGACGCCCACCTCGGTCAAGCTCGAGCTCACCGGCGCCGCCACCGGTGCCACCGCCGAGACCCAGAGCACGCAGCTGCCCGGCCTGCCGGGCGACGCGTGGGCGGCCATCGGCATTCCGAAGCTCGGGACGCAGATCCGCACCAGCCTCGACCAGGCGAAGGCGTCCGGCGGCGCCGCCAGCCAGCAGATCGACGCGTTCGAGCGCCAGCTCGAGTCCCAGACCGGCATCAGCCTCGACCGCGACGTGATCCCCGCCTCCGGCGACGCCGCGGTCTTCGCCCGCGGCACGTCGGCCGACACCCTCAGCGTCGGCGTGGTCGTGACGGCGCCGGACACCGCCGCCGCAACCCGCTTCGTCGCGCGGCTGCGGCGGCTCATCACGCAGGCCGGCCCGTCGAACAACCTCACCGTGCGTCCGATCGCGGGCGGGTTCTCGGTCAGCACGCCGCAGCTGCCCAAGCCGATCTCGGTCGTCCTGCGCGGGGACACCTGGGTCGTGGTCTATGGGACGGCGGAGGACGTGGCCACGGCGTTCTCGCCGAACGACACGCTCGGCGACTCCGCCGACTTCAAGTCGGCCGCGCAGTCGCTCGACGGCGCGCCGGTGTCGACGTTCGTCGCCTTCCAGCCGCTGCTGACCCTGGTGAAGTCAACCGGTGCCTCCAACCCGGACGTCGAGCGCGTGCTCGGCGAGCTCTCGACGCTGGCCTTCGGCGGCAAGGCCGGCGGGGGTGCCGCCACGGCCCTGATGGTGCTGACGCTGACGCAGCCCTGAGCCCGCTGCCGGGGCGCGCGCGTCAGCGCGCCCCGGCGAGCGCAGCCACCAGCGCCGCGCCGACCAGCAGCAGGACCGACGGGACCAGCAGCAGGGCGATGACCAGCTGCATCTTCGGCGCCGCCTTGGCGGCGTGCTCGCGCACGCGCTGCGCGCGGGCGGCCCGCGCATCGGCGGCCAGCGCGGCGAGTGACGGACCCAGGGGGGCGCCGTGGCGCTCGGCCCGCCCGAGCGCAGCGACCAGCGCGGCCATGCCGGCCGCCGGGCAGCGGCGCGCGAGTTCGCGCATCGCCTCGCGCTGGGACACCCCGAGGGCCATCCGGCCTGCCGCCCGGCGCCACTCGCCCGCCAGCAGGCCCCCGTGGCGGCGACCGACCTCCTCGAGCGCGCGCGGCACGGCCAGGCCGGCGCCGACCGCAACCCGCAGGAGGTCGAGCAGGTCGGGCAGCTCGAGCTCCATCGCGCGGGCGCGCCGGCGGACCCGCCGCGCCAGGATCCAGTCGGGCGCGAGGAACCCGACCACCGGTGCCGCCACGGCGGCCGGCAGCGGCAGGCGTCCAGGCAGCACGGCGGCCAGCGGCGCGCCCGCGACCAGCGCCACCGCCGCGGCCCCCGCCTTGACCGCCAGGAGATCGGCCACGCCGAGGCCGAGCGGGGCTCCGGCAGCCTCGATGCGGGCGGCGAGCGTCGCGGGGGCGACCGCGGGCACGCCGAGCCGCCGTCCGAGTCCGGCGAGGGCCGCGGCGGCCCGAACGCCGCGCACGCGCCGGCCGGCCGGCACGCCGGCCGGTCCCCGGGCCGCCGGCCCCCCGGCCGGTCCTTGGCTCGACGGCTCGGCGCTCCCGGTCCGGGCCCGGCGCTCGGACCACGCGGCGGCGACGGCCGCCAGATCCACGAACGCCGCCGCGGCGGCGACAGCCGCCGCGACCGCGCAGGCCAACGCGACGGTCACGCCGGCATCCGTCCCAGCCGCCGGATCGCGACGATCGCCGTCACCTGCAGCCCCGCGGCGCAGGCGGCCAGCCACAGGCTCACCGGCGACGCCGCCAGCGATGCGAGGTAGCCGGGGCTCGCCAGCTCGGCGAGCGCGGCGGCGCCGATCGGCAGCGCGCCGACGAGCAGGCCGGTGAACCTGGCCTGGGCGGTGGCGGCGCGCGCATCGCCCTCCAGGCGCGCCGCCTCGTCCAGCGAGGCGGCGACGCCGCGCAGGAGCCCGGCGAGGTCGCCGCCCGCGTCGCGCTGCAGGAGAGCCGCGGCGACGATCGCGTCGTAGGCGCCGCCGCCGGCACGCAGCCGCAGGCCTTCGAGCGCCGCGTCGGTCGGCGCGCCGAGCGTGATCGCCGCGGCACAGGCCCCCAGTTCGCGCCCCGCCGGGCCCGGGACGCCGCCGGCGGCCGCGGCCACCGCCGCCCCGCGCAGCGCCGCGCCGCCGGCCAGGGCGTCGGCGAGCGCGCGAGCCACTGCGGCGGCGCCGCGCTGCGCGGCATCGCGGTAGCGCGCGCGCCGGGCCCGGGCGGCGGCGAGGACGGCCCAGGGCGCGGCCGCGGCGAGCAGTGCGCCCAGCGCAGGGCCCCCCAGGATGAAGCCCCCGGCCCCGACGACCGCCGACGCCACGAGCGCCAGCCGCCGGCGCTCGGCCGTCGACGGCGCCCGGCCCTCGCGGCCGGCCCGCACCAGCGGCGAAGCCACCCGGGCGGCGGCCGCGGCAACGCTTGACGCCTGCACCGCCGCGACGGCGTTCCACGCAGCCGCCACTCCGCAGGCCGCTGCCGCCGCCGCGGCCGCCGCCGCGGCGCTCACGCCGCCCACCCCGTCTCCGCGCTCACGCCGCCCACCCCGTCTCCGCG
>CAZEKK010000024.1:0-5581 GCA_964512905.1 uncultured Solirubrobacteraceae bacterium | reverse complement strand
GCGCTCACGCCGCCCACCCCGTCTCCGCGCTCACGCCGCCCACCCCGTCTCCGCGGCCACGCGCGCGGCGGGACCGCCCGGGGCCGGCGGGCGCCATCGCGCGCCGTCCGCGCGGCGGACGTAGACGGCGCGGGTGGCCGCCCCGCCCGCCGCCCGGACGACCTCGCTGACGCCGACGACCACGCGCCGGCCGTCCCGACCACGCGCCTGGTGCACGACGAGGTCGATCGCCGACGCCACCAGGTCGCGCACCGCATCGTGGGGCAGGCCGACACCGGCCATGAGCGCCAGCGTCTGGACTCGCCGCAGCGCCTCCTCGGGGGAGCCGGCATGCACGGTCGACATCGAGCCGTCGTGCCCGGTGCCCATCGCGGCGAGCATGTCGAGCGCCTCGGGGCCGCGGACCTCGCCGACCACGATCCGATCCGGGCGCATCCGCAGCGCGTTGCGCACGAGCGCGCGGATCGTGACCTCGCCCCGGCCTTCGAGGCTGGCCGGGCGGGCCTCGAGGCGCACGACGTGGTCCTGCTGCAGACGCAGTTCGGCAGCGTCCTCGACGGTCACGATCCGCTCGCCGGACGGGATGAGCGCCGACAGGGCGTTCAGCGTCGTGGTCTTGCCCGACCCGGTGCCGCCGCTGACGAGGATGTTGCAGCGGGCGGCGACCCCGGCGGCCAGGAAGCGAAGCAGCGCCCGATCGAACGTGCCGGTCGCGACGAGGTCGTCGGGCGTGAAGCCCCCGCGGCGGAAGCGGCGGATGGTGAGCGCTGCTCCGCCGACCGCAAGCGGCGGAATCACGACGTTGACCCGCGAGCCGTCGGGCAGGCGTGCGTCGCAGAGCGGCTCGGCCTCGTCGACCCGCCGCCCGAGCGGAGCGAGGATCCGCTCGATCGCGTGGCGCAGGTCGGCCTCGGAGGCAAAGCCCGCGTCCGCCGGCTCCAGGCGGCCGCGCCGTTCGACCCACACCTCCCCGGGCCCGTTGACCATGATCTCGTCGACCGCCGGGTCGGCCAGCAGCGGCTCCAGCGGCCCGAGCCCGAACGACCGCTCGGCCACGAGGCGCACGAGCTCGGCGCGCTCGTCCTCGGCCAGGGCGGCGGCCTCCCGGTCCACGAGCGCCCGGATGCGCGCGGTCGCATCGGCGCCCCCCTCCCCCGCCCCGTCCTCGCGCAGCAGCCGCTCGCGCAGGACGCCGGCGAGGTCGTCGAGGGCGGAGGAGGCGAGGGGCACGCCTCCAAGAGGGCGCCGGGGCCCGGAGTTCGCCCCCCGTTACGACGCGAGCGCGGCCACGGGCCCGCACGACGGGCAGTGTGGATCGCGCTCCACCGCGTGGCGGCTGACCGCAAACGTGCGGAGGTCGAGCAGCCACGCGGCACCCTCGGTGGCCACCGGCTGCGCGCCCGCCAGCCAGTGCACCGCCTCCATCGCCACCAGCGATCCGGCGGCGGCCGCCGCCGGGCCGATCGTGGCCGCGGTGCCCGGACGCGCCGCCCGGAAGCGCGCAAGCTCGTCGTAGAGCGGAAACGCGCGGCGGGCGGCCGCTTCCTCGCAGGTCACGCATCCCGTCTGGCCGGGGACGTGCAGCGGGCCGACGCGGATCGTCGGCGGCACCTGCGCCGCGCCGAGGTGCGGCACCCCGAGGTCGAGGCAGGCCGCATCGATCCAGCGGCTGAGGAGATGGGCCGGCCAGTCGGCCGCCTCGACGACGAGATCGGCTCCGGCGGCGGCGAAGGCGACGTCCGCGGGTCCCCGGACGCGCCGCGCGGCGGTCCGGACCTCGACGTCTGGGTTGAACCCCGCCAGCCAGTCACGCAGGGCGTCGACCTTGCGGCGTCCGAGGTCCGCGAGGCGGTACGTGACCTGGCGGTTGAGATTGGTCAGGGACACGCGGTCGTCGTCGACGATCGTCAGCGCGCCCACCCCGGCGCAGGCCAGGCCTGCGGCCACCCAGGAGCCGAGGCCGCCCACGCCGATGACGGCGACCCGCGCGTCGCCGAGGCGGCGCTGACCCTCCGGGCCGGCGGCCGCGTCGAGATACGGGCGCTGCCGGGCGTAGCGGTCGCCCCCGTCGCCGTCCGGAGGTCCGGCCGCGAGCAGGCCAAGACCGGCCAGCGCCGCCACCGCTTCGGCGGCGTGCGCGGTCGAGCACGGGACGCCGGCGCGCTCGACGGCCGCCGCCAGCGCCGCCGGGGCGAGCGGTTCCTCCGCCAGCGCCGCAACGATGGCCCGGTCGCGCGGGCCCGCGTCCTCGACCACGGCGATGGCGTCGGGCCCGCCGCGCAGGAAGTAGATCGCCCCGTCGGACGCCGGGAAGGCCTCGACGTCCGGGGCCAGGCGCAGCGGCAGGCCGCCGCGGGGCACTCCCGCGGCGGCCGGCGGCGGCGCTAGAGCCCCTTCCGGATCGAGGCCGGAGGGGCCAGCGGGCGCACGGTCGGCTTGACCGTCATCGGCGTTCACCTCCCTTCGGTGGCTCACGCGGAGGTGGTCGCCCGCGGCGGGCGGCCCCTGACACTGGCCTGCCCGGCCAGCCCGAGCCGCCGGGCCCGGCCGAGCGGGTAAGGTGGTTCCGGGAGCCTCGCGTCCGGGCCAATCGTCACAGCGTGTCCGAATCCACCGTCCCCGTCATCGACCAGCGCCTCGTCAAGGCGATGGGCCACCCCCTGCGATTCCGCATCCTCGTGGCGCTCAACCTGCGGGTCGCGAGCCCGAAGGAGCTGGCCGACGAGTTCGGCGAGCCGCTCGGGAACGTCAGCTACCACGTGCGGATGCTCGACTCGCTCGGCTGCCTCGAGCTCGTCGACACCAAGCAGCGCCGCGGTGCGGTCGAGCACTTCTACCGCGCCGTCACCCGGCCGATGTTCAGCGACGACGACTGGTCGGTGCTGCCGGCGACCGCGCGACGTGAGATCGACGCGACGCTGCTGCGCCAGATCATCGACGACGTCGCCGCGGCGGCGCGCGGCGGGGGCTTCGACCGCGAGGACGCCCACATCGTGCGGATGCCGCTCGAGGTCGACGAGGAAGGCTGGGATGCCGCCATCGCGGTGATCGCGCGGGCGCTCGACGACCTCTTCGAGATCCAGGCGGCGAGCAACGGCCGCTTGGCCGGGAAGGTCCCTCCCATCAGGGCCGAGGCCGTGATGCTGATGTTCGAGCGCGGCGCCCCGATCTCGACGGCCGGCGCCGACGGCTGACCGCCGCCCGCGCCGGCCCGCCGTCCCATCCGGGAGTCGGTCGCCGGGCGGGCGCCCGCCCGGCGAGCCAGCCCGGCCCGACGGCTGGCGTCCGCCAGCGTCGCCGCCTGACCGACGCCGAGCGCGTAAGCGCCAGCTCCGCTGATTGAACAAGGTTTCTTGACACAAACCTCGGTCGTTGAGTAGTGTGGATCCGGCGCGAGGGAGAGCGTCGCCCGCACGGGGGAGGCTCCCCGGGAGCCTCGCGCGCACTTCGACCCCGGGGCGCGGGCGCTGAGCCCGGCGTCCACGGGTCCGCGGCCCGCCCCTCTGCGGCATGGCGAGGATCGCCGCGACGAGGGCGGCGCTGATCAGCGGCGGCGTCGCCGATGCGGGCGCGGCGAGACAGAGTCGGCCATCACCGTGAAGGCGACGACGAGCGGCGCGCACGCACGAGCGCCGGGGCCGCGCTGCGAACGGCCCCGGCGGTCGTCGTGCGGCGGGGCCGCGGCTACTTCTTGGCGGCCGGCTTGCGGGCGGCGGGCTTCTTGGCCGCGGTGCTGCGCGACGCGGCGCGGGCGGCGGGCTTCTTCGCGGCGGGCTTGCGCGCGGCGGGCTTGCGCGCGGCCGGCTTGCGCGCGGCGGGCTTGCGCGCGGCCGGCTTGGACGACCCGCCCGCCCGCTCGAGCGCGCTCTCGACCTCGGTGCGGATGGTGTCGGCCAGGCTGCTGACGGCCTTCTCGACGTCCTTGAGGATCGGCTCGAGCCGCTCCTGGACGTTCTTGATGATCTCGGCGACCTGCTCCTGGCCGGGCGCGCTCTGGGCGGCCTTCTTGGCGGTGCTGGTGCGCTTGGCGGGGGGCATTGCTCCTCCTGGTCGATTCGGGTCGGGCGAGTGCGGTGCTGTCAACCCTACGCATCTGCGTCGCCCGATGTCCACCGGGGGTGGCCGGCGGCGGCCTCGACGCGCGGCGCGCGGACGTCGAACCGCCCGACCGCGGCCGCGGCGGACGCATACAGTGACCCGATGCTGCTGTCCGGCAAGCGCCTGCTCGTGACCGGCGTGCTCACCGAGGACTCGATCGCCTACGCCGTCGCCGCGGGCGCCCAGGCCGAGGGCGCCGAGGTCGTGCTCACCGGCTTCGGTCGCGGGCTGCGGATCACCCAGCGCATCGCCCGGCGCCTGCCCGCCGAGCCCGACGTGCTCGAACTCGACGTCAACGATCCGGCCCATCTCGAGGCGGTCGCCGCCGACCTGCGGGCCCGCTGGGGCGCCGTCGACGGCGTGCTGCACGCGATCGCGTTCGCGCCGCAAGACGCGCTGGGCGGCAACTTTCTGCACACGCCGGCGGCATCGGCCGAGGAGGCGTTCCGCACGAGCGCGTTCTCGCTGAAGGCGCTGGCCGCCGCGATGCTCCCGCTCCTGCGCGAGGCCGGCGGCGGCGCCGTCGTGGGCCTGGACTTCGACGGCACCGTGGCGTGGCCGATCTACGACTGGATGGGCGTGGCGAAGGCCGGCCTGGAGGCGGCCAGTCGCTACCTCGCCCGCGACCTCGGGCCCGACGGCGTGCGCTGCAACCTCGTCTCCGCCGGTCCGCTGCGCACGCTTGCCGCCGGGAGCATCCCGGGCTTCGCCGCGCTCGCGGACGCCTGGGAGCGTCAGGCGCCGCTCGGCTGGGATCCGCGCGACGCGGCGCCCGTCGCCGATGCCTGCCTGTGGCTGCTCTCGGATCGCGCGCGGGCGATCACCGGCGAGGTGATCCACGTCGACGGCGGCTACCACGCGATGGGCGCGCCGCTGCGAGAGGCGTGAGGCGCCGGCGCGCCCGCTATGCGACCGTCGTGTAGACGGCCCGCCACCACAGCTCCGAGAGGATCCGGATCGAGTCGGCGCCGGTCCGGCCCGACTGGAGGATCTCGATCGTCACGTGGCGCTCGACCATCGCCGTCAGCGCCTGCGCGGCGAGGTCGGCCGGGATGTCGCTCGCCGCGCTGCCGCGGCGCTGGTCGCGGGCGATCCGCCCGGCGGCGGCCGCGACGAGGCGCTGCACGTACGGCGCCCACTCGGCGGGGAGGTGATCCTGCCCCCCGTGCAGCGTGAAGGCCAGGCGCAGGATGACGTCCTCGCGGTTCACGACGGCGACGGTGCGGGCGAGGGCCGAGCGCAGTTCCGCGCGCGGGTCGCCGTCGCCGTCGAGATACGGGGCCGCCGCGTCGTAGATGTCGTTGAACACCTGCTGGATCAGCCGGTCGACGACCGCGCGCTTGTTCGGGAAGTAGAAGTAGACGGTCGTGCGGCTGACGTAGGCGCGCCTGGCGATGCCGTCGATCGTCACGTCGCCGTAGCGCTCCTCGGCCAGGGCGGCCCGCGCCGCGGCGAGGATGGCGTCCTCGGTCGGATTGCGCGG
>CAZEKK010000023.1:0-17795 GCA_964512905.1 uncultured Solirubrobacteraceae bacterium | reverse complement strand
AAACCACGAGGAGGGTCGTTGTGAGGATTCGTCTGTCGCTGGCCGCCATGGCCGCCGTTCTCGTCGCCGCACCGGCGGCGGTCGCCAAGGACTACGCGAGCACGGCGCTGAACGTGGTCCCGTCGGGCACGAAGCAGCTCCCGAGCGATCCGCTGGCCAAGGCCCAGGCGGAGCTGTACAACGGGCTGACGCCGCTGTTCCGAAACGTCACGCCCAACGACCTCACGAAGTTCTTCAAGTCCGAGGCGCTGGCCCCCGCGGTGATCGCCTCGGAGTTCACGCCGCCCGGACGGCCCGGCGTGACGATCAAGCGCGACAACTTCGGCGTCCCCCACGTCTACGGCAAGACGAACGCCGACGTCACCTGGGGCGCCGGGTACGTGATCGCCTCAGACCAGACGCTGCTGCTCGGCCAGGCCCGCTACAACGGCCTGCTCGCCGCGATCGACGCCCCCGGCATCTCCGCCATCGGGCTCATCACGAACCTGGCGAGCTTCAAGCCCAGCGCGCAGACGAACGCGATCGTCGCCAAGCAGACCCAGGCGATCCTCGCCAACGGCGCCAAGGGCCGCCAGCTCCTCAACGACATCGACGTCTACCTCCAGGGCATCAACGCCTGGTTCAAGGCCAACCAGCCGGCGACGCCGCCGTTCACCCGCACCGACATCTACGCGCTGAACGCCGTCAAGGGCCAGTTCCTCGGCGAAGGCGGCGGCAACGAGCCGGCCAACACGCAGTTCTTCCAGGGGCTGCAGTCGCGCTTCGGCTCGAGCACCGGCCAGAAGGTCTGGACCGACCTGCGCGAGCGCAACGACCCCGACACGACGACGACGCTCACCGGCAAGTCGTTCAACTACTCGCCGCTGCCCAGGCAGCGCACGGGCAACGTCATCATCCGCAACGGCAGCCTCGACGCCTCCGCGGCTCGGGCCGCCCGCGTGGCCGCCGCCAGCCACCAGAAGGCCTCGAACATCCTGATGGTCTCCGGGCGGCGCACGTCGACCGGCCACCCGCTGTTCGTCGGCGGCCCGCAGATCGGCTACTTCTTCCCCGGCCTGACGCTCGAGATCGGCCTGCACGGCCCGAACATGGACACCCGCGGCGTCACGTCGGCGCCGTTCCCCGGCTACATGCTCATCGGCCGCGGCCAGGACTACGCCTGGACGCTGACCTCGGCGGGAGCGGACATCATCGACACGTTCGCCGAGACGCTGTGCGGCGGCTCGCGGACGAAGTACCTCTACAAGGGCCGCTGCCGCTCGATGGAGAAGATCAGCGCCGGCCAGCTCACCCAGGGCGGCAAGACGACCGACGTCACCTTCTTCCAGACCGTCCACGGGCCGGTCACCGGCTACGCGAAGACGACGTCGGGCAAGACCGTGGCGCTCGCGCGCAAGCGTTCCAGCTACGGGCAGGACACGGTCGACCAGCTGTTCTTCCAGCAGATGACGTTCGGCCGCATCAAGAACGTCAAGCAGTTCTTCAACGCCGCGGCGCTGACGCCGCAGACGTTCAACTCGTACTACGCCGACGACAAGAACATCGGCGTCTTCACGAGCGGCAAGCTGCCGCTGCGCGCCCCCGGGGTCGACGGCGACCTCCTCACCGACGGGCGCGGCGGCTTCGAGTGGCGCGGGTTCGCCTCCCAGGCCGCCCACCCGCAGGGCTCGAACCCGAGCAGCGGGCTGATCGTAAACTGGAACAACAAGCCGGCGCCCGGCTTCCCGGCCGGCGACGACCGCTTCGGCAACGAGGCGTCCGCGCCGCGCGTCGAGCTCCTCAACAAGGAGATCGCGCAGCGCAGCCGCCACACGCTGGCGTCCGTGACCGGTGCGATGAACGCCGGCGCGACACAGGACGTGCGCGCGGTCGTGTTCCAGCCGGTGCTCGACCAGATGCTCAAGCAGACCTCGGCGCCGAGCGCCCGGGACAACCAGATGCGCTTCCTGCTGCGCTCGTGGCGCAACTCGGGCGGCAACCGTCTCGATCTCAACAACGACGGCAAGATCGACGCGCCGGGCGCGGCGATCCTCGACGAGGCCTGGGACGGGCTGGCCAACGCGGCGATGTGCGGACGCCTCGGTTCGGCGCTGTGCACGCAGCTCAGCACCCTGCAGAACCGCTTCGACGCACCGCCCGGCGGGCAGTACGGCGGCTGGCACCACTACATGAACAAGGACTTCAAGACCTTGCTCGGCCAGTCGGTGAAGCAGAAGTACAACCTGCGCTACTGCGGCAACGGCAACGTGGACGCGTGCAGCCGGGCGCTGTGGAAGGCGATCGCCGCCGCCGGCGACAAGCTGGCGGCGACGCAGGGGCCGGATCCGTCGGCGTGGCGCGCCAGCGCGACGGCGGAGGAGATCGAGTTCCGCCCGCTGAAGCTCATCACGATGCGCTACACGAACCGTCCGAGCGGGATCCAGCAGGTCATCTCGTTCTTCGGGCACGGCCCGCGCTCGTAGCCACGATCGCAGCGCGCGGAGGGCGGCGTGACGGGGAGACCCCGGCGCGCCGCCCTCCGCCGCGTCTGCTTGCGGCGCCAAACTTGACGCACCCGTCATCTTCTAGCTAGGCTCGGGCGGCACCCCCGCGCATCGCGGGAGTCATCGAGCACGAGAGCGAGAAACCCAGACATGCCCACGTACCCCAAGGTCTGCATCGTCGGCGCCGGATCGTCCGGCATCGTCGCCGCGAAGGTCCTCCACGAGCGGGGGATCCCGTTCGACTGCTACGAGAAGTCCGACCGCGTCGGCGGCATCTGGGTCTTCGAGAACCCGAACGGGCTCTCGGCGGCCTACACGACGCTGCACATCAACACGTCGCGCGAGCGGATGGAGTACTCCGACTACCCCATGCCGAAGTCCTATCCGGACTTCCCGCACCACAGCCAGATCGCCGAGTACTTCGAGGACTACGTCGACCACTTCGGCTTCCGCGACCGTATCCGCTTCGAGACCGGCGTCGCGCACGCGGCGCGCGGCGCCGACGGGGTCTGGACGGTGGAGACCGACACCGGCGAGACCCACCGCTACGACGCGCTGATGGTCGCCAACGGCCACCACTGGGACCCGCGCTGGCCCGAGCCGGCGTTTCCGGGGTCCGACACCTTCGACGGCGTCCAGATGCACGCGCACGACTATCGCGACCCAGAGGCCTTCCGGGACAAGACCGTCGTGATCCTCGGCATGGGCAACAGCGCGATGGACCTCGCCGTCGACGCCTCCTACGTCGGGAAGGCCACCTATCTCGCCGCCCGTCGCGGCGCCCACATCGTGCCCAAGTACGTCTTCGGCAAGCCGATGGACCAGCTGCCGAACGATCCGCGGGTGCCGTGGGCGATCCGGCGCCGGATCCTCGAGGGCATCGTCCGAATGGCCGTCGGCCGGCCGGAGGACTATGGCCTGCCGAAGCCCGACCACCGCCTCGCCGAGGCCCACCCCACCGTCTCGGGCCGGATCCTCGATCGCATCGCGCACGGCACGATCACGCCGAAGCCGAACATCGACCGCCTCGAGGGCCGCGAGGTCGTCTTCGCCGACGGCAGCCGGGTGCAGGCCGACGTCGTCGTCTACTGCACGGGGTACAAGATCACGTTCCCGTTCTTCGACGAGGACTTCATCTCCGCGCCCGACAACGACCTGCCGCTTTACCGGCGCGTCCACCACCCGGAGATCGGCGGCGTCTTCTTCATCGGCCTGCTCCAGCCCCTCGGCGCGGTGATGCCGCTCTCCGAGGCTCAGAGCGAGTGGGTCGGGGCGTATCTGCGCGGCGAGTACGCGCTGCCGCCCAAGCCCGAGATGGTCGCCGACATCGAGGGCGAGCGCGCAGCGATGTTCAAGCGCTACGTCGCCTCCAAGCGCCACACCATCCAGGTCGACTTCGACGACTACCTCCTCGCGCTCGCCAAGGAGCGGGCGGCGGGGGCCGAGCGCGCCCGGCTGGCCGGCTATCCGCTGCCGATCGCGCCGCGGGCGCAGGCGGCCGCGGAGCCAGCGGCGGCATGACCGTCCCGGCGGCGCCGCCGTCCGGCAAGCGGGAGCAGACGAAGGCCCAGAACCGGGCGGCCATCCTCGAGGCCGCGCGGGAGGTCTTCGGCGAGGTCGGCTACGGCGCCGCGAGCGTGCGGGACATCATCCGGCGCACCGGCCTGGCCGCCGGGACGTTCTACAACTACTTCCCCGACAAGGCGTCGATCTTCCGGGAACTGCTCGACGGCAGCGTGGCGCGGATGCGCCCCCGGCTCAGCGCCGCCCGCGCGGAGGCCGCCGATCTCGAGGGCTTCATCCGCGGCGGGTTCCGCGTCTACTTCGAGTTCATCGCGTCGGACCCGACCACCTTCCAGCTCCTGCGCCGCAACGAGGGCACGATCCGCACCGTGTTCGACACGCCTGCGGTCGACGCCGGCGTCGCGGAGCTCGAGGACGACCTTCGCGCAGCGATCGACGCCGGCCTGCTCGCTCCGGTCGACGTCTCCTACACCGCGGCGGCGATGGCCGGCGTCGGGTTCGAGGTGGCCGTGCGAATGGTTGAGCGCGAGCCGCTCGACGTCGACGGCGCCACCGAGTTCGCGACCGCGCTGTTCCTGGCCGGCCTGGACCGGCTGGCCGCCGGCGCGCCGTAGTGCGGGCGGGTGGCGCACGCGCCGCCGTCGATTCGCCATAGGATGGACGCTCAGGGGCCGCGCCGCGCACGCGGGCGGCGAGGTGCAAGCAGGAGGGATTCGGATGGCCACGGGCAGCACACGGCGCCGCCAGCGCGCGACCGAGGGGGTCCAGGACGAGGACGCGTTCGCGGCCGCAGCCGCGAAGGCAGGCCCGCCGATCCCGCATCCGACCGTCGCCGAGCGCGAGGCCGCCGGCAAGGAGGCCCGCGCTGCCGCACCGCGCGGGACCGCGGGCGACTGGGCCCCCGCGGACGGCCGCGACCCGCTGGCGATCCTCGCCGCGCAGGCGCCCACGCGCGTGGCCGACCTCGTGCCAATCCGCTACGGGCGCATGATGGTCAGCCCGTTCACGTTCTACCGTGGCGCCGCCGCGGTGATGTCCGCCGACCTGGCCGGGATGCCACGGTCTGGCCTCACGGTCCAGCTCTGCGGCGACGCGCACCTCGCGAACTTCGGCGTCTTCGCTGCGCCCGACCGCGAGCTGGTCTTCGACCTCAACGATTTCGACGAGACCTTGCCGGGGCCGTTCGAGTGGGACGTCAAGCGCCTGGCGGCGAGCATGGTCGTGGCCGCCCAGGATCGCGCGATCGGTCGCAAGGGCGCCCGCCAGATCGTCCTCGACACGGTCGGGGCCTATCGCACCGCGATCCGCACCTTCGCGCCGATGCGCACGCTCGACATCTGGTACGCGCGGATGGACGAGCAGGCCATCCTCGATGCGGTGCGGCAGAACCTCGGCAAGAAGCAGGGCAAGGTGGTCGCCAAGCGGGCCCAGAAGGTCCGCAGCAAAGACAGCCTGCGCGCCCTCGACAAGCTCACCCAGACCGTCGACGGCGAGCCGCGGCTGCGCAGCGATCCGCCCCTGCTCGTGCCGATCGACGAGCTGATCCCGAATCGCGCCGACGTGATGGTGCCGATGCGCGGCCTCATGCGGACCTACCGCGAGTCGCTGCGGACCGAGCTTCGCCACCTCCTCGAGCGCTACCGCCTCGTCGACGTGGGCCGCAAGGTCGTCGGAGTCGGCAGCGTCGGCACCCGCTGCTGGATCGCCCTGATGCTGGGGCGCGACGACAGCGACCCGCTCTTCCTGCAGATCAAGGAGGCCCAGCAGTCGGTCCTGGCCCCCCATCTCGGTCGCAGCCGCTACGCGAACGAGGGGCGGCGTGTCGTCGAGGGCCAGCGGGTCACCCAGGCGGCCGGCGACATCCTCCTGGGCTGGATGCGGGTGGAGGGCATCGACAACGTCGAGCGCGACTTCTACGTGCGTCAGCTGTGGGACATGAAGGGGTCGGCGGCCCTGGAGGAGGCCGACGCCGAGTACCTGAGCGCCTACGGCCGCCTGTGCGGCTGGGCGCTTGCCCGGGCCCACGCCCGGTCGGGGGACCCGGTCGCGATTGCGTCCTACCTCGGCGCAGGCGACGGGTTCGACCGCGCGATGGCGGCCTTCTCCGAGGCCTACGCCGAGGTGAACGAGCGCGACCACGCCGCGCTCGTTGACGCGGTGGAGGCCGGACGGATCGAGGCGAAGCAGGGGCTCTGAGGCCAAGCCCGTTGGCGGCGGCCTGCGGGTCGGCGCCACCGCGTCGCCGCTCGTAGACTGCGGCGCGGTGCCGACCTTCTGCCGCCACAATCGCCTCGCCCAGAACTGCCCGATCTGCCGGGACAGAGAGCCCGAGCGCCCCGCCCGGCGCCGGACGGCGGCGCCGCCGCCGCGCCCCCGCAGCGGGTCCCGCCGTGCCGCGTCTCCCGGCCTGACCGTCACCCGCGTGCAGCGCGCCGCCGACGACGGCTACCGGCACGACCTCGTCCCGGGGCTGCGGGCCACCGAGGACGCCACGCGCCTGGCCGACGACCTCGCTGCCGCCGCCGGGCGCCTGCAGGCCCTGCGCGCCAGCCCGCCTGGCCTCTACGCCGAGGTGGCCGCCGCGGCGGATCCCGAGGAGGCCGCCTGGCTGGCGTTCCTCATCGCCTACCTCGGGCCGCTCGAGGCGGGCGACCCGTTCGCCGGGATCGCGGCGGCGCGCGTCCCGTGGGCGTCGGGCGAGGCGCCGGCGCTGGACGGCGCCGCGCTCGGCCCGCGCACATCCCACGACCCCGCCCGCGGGATGGAGACGGTCGCCGCCTACCGGGCCTGGGCGGCCCGCGCGGGCTCCCAGCAGGCGGGCCTGACCGGGGATGCGGCGTGGCCGGCGGGCCGGCGCTTCGCGCGCGCCTACGAGCGCCTGGCGCTGCCGGGCCTTGCTCGCGCCGCCCGCTTCGACCTGCTGCTCACGCTCGGCGCCCTCGGCCGCCTGGACGCCGCCCCGGAGAGCCTCATGCTCACGGGCGCCGGCGACGCGACCGCCCTGGCGGCCAAGCGGGTCTTCGGGATCGCCGACCCGATGCTCCTCGAGCGCCGCGCCCACGACCTGGCGGCGGCCTGCGACGTGCCGCTCGGCGCCCTGGACCTCGCGCTCGCCGCCTGGGACCGCGGCGGCGCGCCGTATCACGGCGGCGTCCTGGAGGCGGCCGACGCGGCCGCCGGCGACCGCGCCCGGGCGGCCCTGGACACCTGAGCCCGCGCGCGACCGCAGCAGTCGCGCGCGACCTCGGCGAGCACGCATCGGTCTGCGCCCGCACGGGCCGCGGCACCGGCGCTGGCGAACGCCAGCACGCCACGTCCCAACCGCGGGCGGCCGGGGCGCCGTACCGCTGGCATCCGCACCTCGACCCCGCAGGAGGAGACGTGACCGCTTCCACCATCCGCCGCCGGCTCGTGCTGGCCCTCGCCGCCCTCGCGGCCATGACCGCGCTCGTCCCCGCCGCGGCGAGCGCCCGCACCGCCACCTACGGCGCAACCGCGCTCGAACTCGATTCCAAGGCCGCCGCGGCCCTGACCTCGCTCGGCGTGACGCCCGGCGTCATCGCGCCCGGCTCCGCGAAGGCCGACGGCCTGAACTTCCCGATCACCAACTCGTTCGGCAGCACGCTGGCGACCGGCACGATCCGCCACTCCGGCGGCATCTCGCTGACCGCGGGCGCGACCCGCGTCGAGCTGACGAACTTCTGGATCAACCTCCGCTCGCGGAGCCTGAGCGCGCAGCTCGGATCGGCGCGCGCGGCGATCCTCGATCTCGACTTCCGCGACGCCCGCGTGTCGTTCGGCCGGGGCGGCGTGGTCCGGATCGGCCCGGTGACCGCCGGCCTGACCCAGGCCGCCGCCGACGCGCTCAACGGCGCGTTCGGCGTGACCGCCTTCACCAAGGGCCTCGTGCTCGGGAAGGCGACCGTGAAGTACAGCCTCCTGCCGCGCTACTAGTGGTCGCTCCCGCAAGTACGCTCGCGCCTGGAGCGGCCGCTGATCGGCGCCTGGCGGCGTCCTCGATCCTCGGAATACCGCCGGTATTCCATCGGATCTGCGTCCTGGCCAGGCGCCGCCAGCGACCGCTCAGCCGCGCACGTACTTCCGTGAGCAACCACTAGCCACACCGCAGCACGTCCGAGCTGGCGGGGCGGCCTGAAGGCCGCCCCGCCGTCGTTCTGGCCCGGCCCTGTTGAGTTCAGGTGAAGCCGTGCGCCGGGATTCCCGCTCTTTGCGGATGTTTGCGTCCGGGAAGGGGGCGAAGCGGCGCACGTCGCACCCTCTCGTCCGCATAGTGCACGCCCCCTCGAGCACGGAAGCATCGATGGACGACGACGTCACGGCACGGAACGCCGCTGGCGCCGGCCGGCGCGACGCGCCGGCCGCGGAGCCAGCCCCTCGTCACGCCGCCCTCGGCGGCGCGCTGGCGCGTGCATCCGCCGGCCGGGCCGGCCGCCGGGCCCTCCCTCGCCCCGCGGCCGGCTCGAGCCTGGCCGTCGAGGCCGTCCAGGCTCACGCCGCGTCGATGCTGCGCGTGGCCCGCCGGCACTCGCTGTGCGCCGACGACGCGCACGACGCCTACCAGCGGACGCTCGAGATCTACCTCCGCCACGTCGACACCGTCGATCCGGCGTCGACCGGCGGGTGGCTGCGCACCGTCGTGCGGCGCGAGGCGCTCGCGGTCCGCGCGGAGCGGACGCGGGTGGTCTGCGCGGGCGACGGCGCGATCGAGGCGCGGGCCGACGACCGCCTGGCCACCCCCGACGAGCAGGCCGAGCGCTTCGATCGCCTCGCCCACGCTGCCGAGGCCCTCCAGCGCCTCAAGCCGGCCGAGGTCCGGGCGCTGGCGCTCAAGGCCAACGGACTGAGCTACGCCGAGATCGCCGCGGCGACCGGCTGGAGCTACACGAAGGTCAACCGCTGCCTCGCCGAAGGCCGCCAGGCGCTCCGCGATCGCCTGGCCCGCATCGAGGACGGACGCGAGTGCGAACGGTGGGCCGCCGTGCTCTCGGCGCTCGCGGATGGCGAGGCCTCAGCCGAGGACGTGCTGGCCGTGCGCCCCCACCTGCGCCACTGCGCCGGCTGCCGGGCGACGCTGCGCGAGTACCGGGAGGCGCCTCGGCGCGTCGCCGCGGTGGCGCCGGCTGCGCTCGTGCTGGCGGCAGCGCCGGCGGACGCCGCGCTTGGCGGTGCCGCGCGCGCGGTCGAGGCCGCGCTCGGCAGCGTCGGAGACCGGGCTGCCGCGTCGGCCGTGCGAGCGCAGGCGGCGTGGGAGGCCGTCACGACGGGCAAGGCGGCAGCGGTCGCAGCGAGCGCGGTTGCGATCGCGGGCGGCGGCGGCGCGGTCGCCGTGCAGCACGCATCCTCGCCTCGACCTGAATCTGCCGCCGGTCGCCAGGCCGCGGCGCCGGTCGGCGGCGGCTCCCGTCGCGCATCAGATCCCGCCCCGGGCGCGACGGCGTGGTCGCCGCGCGCCGATCCGGCGCAGTCCGGGCGTCCGCGCGACGGCCGGGCCGCGGCCCGGCCGCACCCGGACACGCCGCCGACCGTCGAAGGCAGATCGGCTCCCGGCGCCGCTGCCGCCGGCGACGGCGGAGAGTTCGGCCCCGAAGCGGGCAACGCCCCGGTCGAGGCCGTCCCGCCGGCCGCGCACCCCGCCCCCGCCGACGCGTCCGCCGGATCCGGTTCCGCACCCGCACCTGCCCCCTCGCCGCCTTCGCCGGCGGCCCCGTCCCAATCCACGACGCCGCCCGCGTCATCCGGCGCCGGCGGCGAGTTCAGCCCATGACCCCCGCTCGGAAAGGACTCCGCGCATGCCCCGCCCCTCCGCCGTGCCCGTCGTCCTCGCGGCCCTCGCCGCGCTGACGCTGCTTGCCCTCACTGCCGGCCCCGCGCACGCCGGCAGCTACCGCGTGCTCACGTGCTTGGGCGACGACGTCAACCGGGCGTGGTCGCCCGTGCGCAGCGGCGCCGGCCTCGGCACCGCGACCGACTGCCCGGCGCGGACGCCGTTCGACCGCAGCGGCCTCGTGCAGCGCACCGTCGGCGGCGGCATCGCTCCCTTCCTCAGCTTCGCCGCCCACGAGTTCACCGCTCCAGCCGGCACGCGCCTGGGGTCGCTGAGCGCGACCGGATCGTTCGGGCGCGGCGATGGCCACTGGACCGTCGGCCTGATGGCCGACGGCGACGGCAACGCGATCAACGGCTCGACCATGGTGTGGGGGAACACGAGCGGCGACAGCGGCGGCGCGACGTTCGGGTACTCGGGCATCGCCCAGACCGTGAACCTCGGCGGCCAGACGCACGCCCGGTGGGTGGTGGCCTGCGGCAACCTCGCCGGCTGCCCGACCGACGGAATCGGCGGCTACCCGGTGCGGGCGTGGGCCAACGCCGGCGGCATCGCGATCGAGATCCTCGATGACGGGCGCCCGGCGCTCGCCCCCAGCGGCGAGCTGTTCGCGGCGGGCGGCTGGCACCGCGGCAGCGAGGTGCTGTCGGCATCGGCGACCGATGCCACCGGGATCGCCGCCACCTCCCTGACGATCGACGACACCCCCGTCGACGTGCGCGAAACCGCCTGCGACTACCACCGGCCCGTTCCGTGCGCGAACCGGTCGGACATCTTCGCGTTCGACACCAGGCGCCTCGCCGACGGCTGGCACGTCGCTCGCTTCGCCGCGATCGATCCGGCCGGGAACCTCAGCTACCAGGATCAGGCGATCGCGGTCGACAACACGGCGCCCGGCCGCCCCGCGGACGTCGCCGTCGCGGGCGGCGAGGGGTGGCGTCGCGAGAACGGCTTCACCGTCTCCTGGTCGCCACCGGGAGGCCAGGTCGCGCCGATCACGCAGGCCCGCTACCGCCTCTGCGACAGCGGCGGCGACTGCGAGGACGGGTCCGCGGACCTCGGCGCGGGGCCGGCGCTGCGCGGGCTGCGGGTGCCCGGGCCCGGCGACTACCGGCTCTCGGTCTGGCTCGAGGACGCGGCGGGCAACGCCGACTCCGCGACCGCCAGCGACCCCGTGCGGCTGCGCTTCGACGACACCGTCCCCGGCGAGGCGTCGGTGCAGACGCCCGGCCGGTGGCTCACCGCGGCAGCCGCCGCAGCGGCGCGACCGCGCCTGAGGCTGGGCGACGGCGAGCCCATTGGCCCCTCCGGGATCGCCGGCTACTCGGTGACCACGGATGGCTCGGCGCCGGACGCGACCGTCGACGTCCCCGGCGCCGACGCGGACATGCGGCCCGCAGCGCTGCGCGAGGGGGTCACGGTGGTTCGCGCCCGCGCGGTCTCGGGTGCCGGCGTGCCGGCTGCCGCGGACGGGCGCGGAGACCTGCGCGTGGACGCCACGCCGCCGCGGGCGGACGCGGCAGGCCTCCCGGGCCCCGACTGGCAGCGCGAGCCGGTCACCGTGGAGATCAGCGGCAGCGACCAAGTCGGGCTCTCCGGCATGGCGGCGGCCGCCGCCGGCGCTCCGCTCGAGGACGGCGCGTTCGTGACCGTCGAGCGGCCTGGGGCGGCGCCGCAGCGCGTCGGCGGCGACATCGCCGAGGTCCGCCTGACCGAGGATGGCGTCCACACGCTCGCCTACGGTGCCACCGACGCCGCCGGCAACGCCTCCGCGCAGCGCACGGCGACGGTCCGCATCGACGGGACGGCGCCCGAGGTTCTGGGCTTCCTCGCCCCCGACCCGGCCGATCCGCGCACCCTGACCGCGCTGGCCGCCGACCGCCACTCGGGCCTGGCCGCCGCGGAGATCCAGGTCCGCCGCGTCGGCGAGGACCGCTGGCGGCCGCTGGACTCGCGTCTGCGCGGTGCGCGGCTCTCTGCCGCGATCGACGAGGACGCCCTCCCGCGCGGCACCTACCGGTTCCGCATCGCCGCTCGCGACGCTGCCGGCAACGCCCGCACGTCCGACCGCCTCCTCGACGGTGCGAACGCCGGCGAGGCGCTCGTCCTCGACGTGCCGCTGCGAGCCGGGACGGCGCTCGCCGTGGCCGCGGCCGGGCGGCCCCAGACGCGGCGGGTGTGCCGCTCGGTGCGGGTCCGGACCGGCCGGTCCGGACGCCTGCGGACGGTGCGCCGCTGCACGACCGTCGCCGTTCCGGCGGGGCCGGCGGTGCGCGTGCCGTTCGGGCGCGGCCTGCGGGTGTCGGGCGTGCTGCGCACCGCGGCGGGCGCCGGCGTCGCCGCCGAGGAGGTGCGCGTCCTGTCGGCCGCCGCGGCGCCGGGCGCGTCCGAGGCGCCGCGCGGCGTGGTCCGGACGGGCGCCGACGGCGCGTTCACCTACTGGGCGCCGGCGGGCAGCTCCCGCACGCTGCGCTTCGCCTACGACGGCAGTCGCCGCCTGCGTCCCGCCGCCGCCACGCTCGCGATCGCGGTGCCGGCGCGCGTGACGCTCGGCGTGAGCCGCCGCGCCGTGCGCAACGGCCAGTCGGTCCGGTTCACCGGCCGGCTCGGCGCGCCGCCCCCGGCGGCGGGCAAGCTCGTCGAGCTGCAGGCGTTCTACCGCCGCCAGTGGCGGACCTTCGCGACCGTGCGCGCCGGAGCCGACGGGCGCTTCGCCCACCGCTATCGGTTCGAGGCCACCGTCGGTCGGGTCACCTACCGGTTCCGCGCCATCGTGCGCCGCGAGGCGGCCTACCCGTACGAGCAAGCCGTCTCGCCGCTCGCCCGGGTCACCGTCACCGGCTGATCGCCGCCGTCGGGGCCCTGGGCGCCGCGCGCGCCCAGGGCCCGCAGGGCCGGCGGCCTCCGCCCCGTTCCGTCAGGTACGCCCCGTACCGTGCGCTCGTCCCGTCCGATCCGACTCGAGCGAGCGCCATGCCCCTCTGTTTCATCGAACCCACCGACGCCATCCGCGTGATCGCCGAGTCCGTCGGGCGGGAGGCGCGCCGCCAGCTCGTCGGCGAACTCGTGCGCGCGTGGGTCGACGAGATTCCCGAGGCGGAGCTCGCCTCCCACTACGCGAAGGCCGTCGCCGACCTCGACGAGCACGACCTCTCGATGCTCGCGGCCTGGCACGCCTCGATGGAGGTCGGCCACCCGGTGGCCAACCGCGACTTCCTCCTCAACGTCTTCCCGTCGCTCGGCGAGCACCGGCGCGAGGCGCTGAAGATCGCCGCCGGGTTCCGCGGCGAGGAGGCCTTCGAGGCCGGGGTCGCCGAGGAGCAGGCGCTCGACACCGTGCTCCCGTGGCTGTCGCGCGACCGGGCCTGCGAGCTGGCCGAGGAGTGCCTCGAGCTGTACTGCTGGGACCGGATGGGCTGCGAGAACTGATGGCCGGCGCGCGGTCTGGCCGCGCGCGGCCGTGAGTCCGCACGACGGAGCGCCCGAGCACGTCGCCCTGCCCGACGGTCGGCGCCTGCTCGTGCGGCGCTACGGTGCCGCGCTCGCGGCCGGCGTGCCCGTCGTGGTCCACAACCACGGGGGGCTCTCCTGCGGCCTGGACGCCGCGCCGGCCGACGCTGCGGCCCGGGCGGCGGGTGTGCACCTGCTCGCCCCCGACCGCCCCGGGGTGGGCGGCTCGGATCGCAAGCCCGGGCGCACGCTGCTGGACTGGGCGCGCGACGTCGCGGCGCTGCTGGACGCGGCCGGCGTCGAGCGCGCGGGTGCCGTCGGCTGGTCGCTCGGCGGCGACTACGCACTGGCCCTGGCGCGCGCGCTGCCGGATCGGATCGACGCGGCCGCGGTGATCGCCAGCGGCCTGCCGCTCGACCGCCCCGGCCGCGCCGCCCAGCTCTCGGGGCTGGACCGCCTGCTCCTGCGCCTGTCGCGCCACCGCCCGGCGGCCGCCCGCGCCACCTTCCGGGCCATGCGCGCCGTCCAGCGGCATCCGAGCCGGCTTGCGGGCTCGGGCAAGGCGTGGGCGTTTCGCCCCCTTTGGGGCGCAGCCGACGCTGCCGTCATGGCCGGCCCGGCCGGACCGGCGATCGCCGCCGCCGCGCGGGCGGCGATCGCCGATCCGCAGGGCATGGTGGAGGAGTACCTCGTCTTCGGGGCCCCGTGGGGGTTCGCGTTGGACGAGATCGCGGTGCCGGTGCGGATCTGGCAGGGCGACGCCGACGCGCTGGTGCCCGCCGCCTGGGCGGACGAGCTCGCGGCGGCGATCCCCGGGGCCACGGTCGTCGCCTGCCCCGGCGAAGGGCACATGCTCCCGGTCGCCCACTGGCCCGAGATCCTCGCCTGGCTGCGCGAGCGGAGCGGCTGAACCAGGTGCCCGCTCAGCCGGCCGCCCGCAGGGCGGCCTCGACGTCCGCGATCGCCTGTGGCGTCTCGCGGAACCACACCCCGTGCATCCCGAGCGCGCGGGCCGTGTCCACGTTGGCCTCGATGTCGTCGATGAAGACGCACGCCTCGGCGGGCAGGCCAAGCCGCGCGAGCGTCAGCTCGTAGATCTCGACGTCGGGCTTGCGCATGCCGACGAAGGCGGAGTCGACCACGAGCTCGAAGATCTCGTCGACTGGGAGCATGGCGCGCCAGCGGGGCTCCCACTCGCGGACGTTGTTGGTCAGGAGCGCCATGCGCAGCCCGCGGGCCCGGAGGTCGCGCATGAACGCGACCATGTCGGTGTTCTCGTCGAGGTGCGCGAAGTAGGACTCCGCGAAGTCGCGCATCGCCACCGGCCGGTCGAGATCCTCGCTCAGCGTGCGGCCGAGGCGGTCGAGGAAGTCGGCCTCGGCGATCCGCCCGCACTCCAGCTCGAACAGGGGGTGGGCGCCGTCCTCCTGCGCGACGCGCATCATCGCCGCGCCGAGCGCCTCGAGGGGGATGCCGTGGGTGTCCTGCAGCCGAGCAAAGGCGCCGATGAGCGGCGTGGTGAGCACCCCGCCGAAGTCGCTGACCACCGCCTGCACGGGCCCGGCGCCGGTCATGCCCGCCGCAGGAGGTCGTAGCGGCCGACGCCCTCGCGGCCCTCCATGCGCCAGGCGAAGACCGCCGCGTCGAGGCGCAGGTCGCCGAGATCGAGGCTGGCCACCGCCAGCGCCTGGCCGCTGGCGCGGCGCGGGACCTCGGCGTCCTCGTGCGCCCACAGCTCGAAGGCGGCGCGGCGGGGCCGGCCCTCGCCGTCGACGGCGGTCGAGAGGCGCGGATCGGCGATCGCGGTCACGATCGCCTCGCCGCCGGCCTCGTCCACCAGCCACGCGGCGTGTGCCTCGGCGTCGTGGCCGGCGGCGCCGTCGGGGCGCAGCGACTGGAACGCGACGGCGTGGCGGTCGCCGAGCCATGCGGTCACCGAGCGCGCCGACAGCACGCGGCCCCAGTCGGCGACGCCCCACTCGTGCCCGCGCTGGCCCAGGCAGGCGATCTCGCGCGGGGCGCCGCCGCCAGCGGCGACGGTCCCCGTCACCCGGCAGAGCTGTCCGTAGCCGGCCAGCCCGCCCGCGACCGCAAGCGGTCCGTCGTGCGAGGAGTCGCCGAACGGCGCGCTGACGGCATCGAACACGAGGTCGAAGCCGGCGCCCGCGGCGCCGGCGAAGCGCACGCGCCAGCTCGCGAGCGCGCCGAGCGTCTCGACGGCCAGCGCCACGCCGTCGGGCCCGGGGGCCCCGGCCTCGAGCGAGTCCCAGCTCCAGCCGTCCGGCACCGGAAGGCCGCCGTGGGCGGCGGCGGCCACGGGCGCGCCGTCGGCGAACACCAGCGCGAGCACCGTGCCGGCGCCTCCGGCGACGCCGAGCCGGGCGCTGCCGTGCACGCCGGCGCCGGGATCCCCGAACGCGAACGTGACGGCCTCGGCGAAGCCCGGGCCGCTCGGCGCCCGGGGGGTCTCGAGCTCGGCGCCGATCATCGCTCCAGGGCGGCGCCGTCGACCTCGACCGCGGTCCCGTCGACGTCGTAGGTCTGCCGACCGGCGCCCCGTCGCGGACGCGACGCCGCCGCGAAGGCCGCGCCGCCGGCCGGGCCGGCGACGCCGACCGCGACACGGCGGCCCGCCCAGCGCAGCAGCGCGGCCCGGATCACCGCGCGGGTGGGCGGGACGATCAGGATCAGGCCGGCGATGTCGCTGAGGAAGCCCGGCGTCAGCAGCAGCGCGCCGCCGAAGATGATCAGCGCGCCGTCGGCGACCTCCCGGGTGGGCGGTCGCATCTCGCGCAGCGCCGCGTTGAACCGCCGCCACGCCGCCCCGCCTTGCCACTTGAGCAAGAGGCTGCCGAGCAGCGAGTCGAGGATGAGCAGGCCGACCGTCGGCAGCGGGCCGATCGCCGATCCCACCTGGATGATCAGGTAGAGCTCCGCGATCGGGACGACGATGAAGAGCACGACGAGGGCGACGACGACCATGCCCACAGGCTACGCGAGCGGCGCGGCCGGCTCGCCGCCGGCGTCAGACCGCGGCGCCAGGGCCGGTCGGCAGCAGCTGCACGCCGGGCTGGCGGTGCAGGCCGACCATCTCGATCAGCCGGCGTATCTGCGGCTGGGGCGCGCTGAGCACCAGCCGCCGGCCGGCAAGCCGCAGCCGCCGCGCGAGCATCGCCAGGTCGACCATCAGCGATGCGTCGGCGAAGCTCAGCTCGCGCAGGTCGACGACCACATCGGCCGCCAGGACCTGGGCACGGGCGAGCGCCTGGCGGCGCAGCCCCTGCGTGGTGATGTCCTCGTCTCCGCTGCAGTGGAGGATCGGACGGTGTCGTTCGAGGGCGATGATGCGTCGAACGTATCCGATCCGCCCGGCTAGACTCAAGGCATGGTCACGGTCGAGCAGGTCAACGAGGCGCTCGCCAACGTCATCGACCCCGAGCTGGGCCTCGATTTCGTCGAACTCGGACTCGTCTACGAGGTCGAGATCGACGGCGGAACCGTCAACATCACCTTCTCGCTCACGACGCCCGCGTGCCCGATCGGGCCGCAGGTCTCCGAGCAGATGGAGGAGTTCGTCGGCGAGCTCGAGGGCGTCGAGCAGGTCGTCCCGCGCATGACGTTCACGCCGCCCTGGACGCCGGACAGGATGAGCGAAGACGCGAAGTTCGCCCTGGGCTTCTAGCGCGACGGACGCCACGGCCCCGGGGCCTGGGCTCCGCGGCTCGTCGTCCGGAACGACCGCCCCGTCAGGACCGCTTCGGCGCCTGCTTTGCGCCCTTCGCCCCCGCCTTCGCCCCGGCCTTCGCGCCCGTGCCAGCGCGCTTCCTGCCCGCCCCGTTCTTGCCGGCCGTGCGCTTTCTGGGCGCCGCCGGACGGGCCGCCGTGGCGGCCTGCTCGCGCTTGCGCGCGGCGGCGAGCAGTTCGTCACGCGACGCCTCGATCCCGTCCTCGATCACGTCCAGGTCGGGGATCGCGTCGTAGTCGGCCAGGAGCCCGAAGTTCAGCGAGCCGTTGTACGACATGATCGCGATGGCCAGGGCGTGGTGGTCGGGCAGGAAGGCCACCGGGAAGAGGTCGATGAGCTCGCGCCCCAGGACGTAGAGCGGGAACTGCGGTCCCGGCACGTTGGTGACGATGAGGTTGAACAGCCGGGTCGAGAAGTTGATCCTCGAGGCCTGGGCGAGGATCGTCGGCGGCGCGAAGTTCTGGGCGCCGGCGATGACCTCGGCGCCGAGCGCCTGCTTGGACTCCTTGATGCCGTCCATCGCCTGCTTGACGAACCGCAGGCGCGCGACTGGGTCGGCGATGTAGACCGGGAGCGGGCCGCGGACGGCGGCAATCTGGTTGCCGAGCGTGCCGTGCTGGTCGGCGGTGCGGGTGGACACCGGCACGAGGCCGCGGAGCTCGAGCCCCTCGGTGCGGACGCCGCGCGAGTGCAGCCACCGCGCGAGCGCGTCGGCCACCACCGCGAGCACGACGTCGTTGACGGTGCC
>CAZEKK010000022.1:14900-17928 GCA_964512905.1 uncultured Solirubrobacteraceae bacterium | reverse complement strand
CGGGGCGGCGCCGCCGAGCGTCGTGCGCTGCCGCGTCTCGGGGATCAGGGAGACGGTGAAGCTGTCGTCGTCCAGCGCGGAGACCGTCAGGCTGATCCCGTCGACCGCGATCGAGCCCTTGGGGACGAGGTAGCGCAGGAGATCCGGCGGAGCGGCGATGCGCACGATCCGCGCGAAGCCCTCCTCGTCGACGGCGGCGACCGTCCCGATGCCGTCGACGTGGCCCTGGACGACGTGCCCGCCGAGGCGGTCGGCGGCGCGCAGGGGCAGCTCGAGGTTGACCGACGCGCCGGGCTCCAGGGCGCCGAGCGAGGAGCGCCGCAGCGTCTCCTCCATCACGTCGGCGGCGAACGTCCCGCCCTCGACCTCCGTAGCGGTCAGGCAGACCCCGCTGACGGCGACCGAGTCGCCTTCGGCGAGTTCGCCGGCCAGCGCCGAGGCGATGCGCACGCGCGCGCCGTCGGCGGTCCGCTCCACGGCCGCCACGGCACCGAGATCCTGGACCAGGCCGGTGAACACGCCTACCACTCCCGCAGCCGGGCCGAGACGAGCAGGTCGTCGCCGACTGGCTCCCAGTCGAAGCTCAGCGCGCGGACGGCCTGGTCGATCCGCTCGGGACCCTCCCCCTCGATCGGGTCGCGGGCGGTCCGGCCGCCAAGCACGATCGGCGCGAGGAACAGCCGCAGCTCGTCGATCTCCTCGGCGTCGAGGAACGCGCCCGCGAGGTGCGGACCCCCCTCGAGCAGGATCGAGGTGATCCCCTGGGCACCCAGCTGGTCGAGCGCCGAGCAGACCCGCGCGGGCTCGTTCTGGCCCGTGGCGACGATGACGTCGGCCCCGGCACCGACGAGGGCCGCGGTCGCGGTGCGGGGCGCCGCTCGCGAGACGACGACCGTCAGCGGGATGTCCGGCGCCTCGCGGACGAGCGCCGAGGCCGTCGAGAGGCGCGCGAGCGAGTCGAAGACGATCCGCCGCGGCTGGCGCGCGGCCGACTCGATGCGCGCTGTGAGGCGCGGGTCGTCGGCGATCGCCGTTCCGATGCCGACCGCGACGGCGTCGAGCTCCGCCCGCCAGCAGTGGGCCAGCCCGCGGCTCGCCTCGCTCGAGATCCACTTCGAGTCGCCGGTCTCGGTGGCCACCTTGCCGTCGAGGGTCATCGCCGACTTGAAGCGCACCCACGGACGGCCGGTGCGGGCGTGCTTGCGGAACGGCTGGTTCTGACGGCGCGCGCGGGCGGCGAGGGCACCATCGGCGACCGCGACCGTGACACCCTCGTCGCGAAGGATCCCGAGCCCGCGGCCGGCGGCCTTGACCGAGGGGTCGTCGGAGGCCACCACCACCCGGCCGATGCCGGCGGCCACGATCGCCTCGGTGCACGGCGGGGTCTTGCCCTCGTGGCAGCAGGGCTCGAGCGACACGTACAGCGTGGCCCCGCGCAGGTCGGCGCCCGCGGCGTCGGCGATCGCCACGACCTCGGCGTGCGGACCGCCGTACGCGCCGTGCCACCCCTCCCCCGCCACGGCCCCGTCCTGCACGACGACCGCCCCGACGAGCGGGTTGGGGCTCACGCGACCGCGGCCCTGCTCGGCGAGTTCGAGCGTGCGGGCGAGGTGCGCGAGGTCGGTGTCGGTCGTGACGCTCATGGCGCGGCGGCACCCGGGAGGATAGGGGTGCGGCCCCGCCGAGCGGCCCTCCCGTCCGGCGCCGGGCCGCAGCGGCCGCCCCGCAGCCGGTAGATCGTGACCACCGGACCCGGCCGCCGGTAGGCGAGCGGCTGGGCGTTGAACGAGCGGTCGAAGCCGAACGGCACGGGCGCCGCGCCGGGGTCGAAGGGGCTGAACCGCGCGGCGACCGTGGCCTCCCGAGCGAGCGCCCGGTAGTAGGCGAGAGCACCCGGCACGCGCGCCGGCTGAGCGGCGGCCCGGCCCTGCTGCGTCGAGCCGGTCACGACCCAGCAGGCCCCGTCACGCCGGTAGGCGTCCAGCAGCGCCGGCTGCAGCGTGCGCACGTAGCCTTCGGCGCCCACGACGCGCGGGGAGCGCGGCAGGCGCTCGAGCGGGCGGCCGCCGATCCTGCGTGGCGCCGCCGCCGCCGCGCCCAGGCGTGCCGCGAGCCCTGCCGCTGCCGCGGCGCCGCCCGCTCCGGCGCCATCGGCGACGCCCGCCGCCAGTGCCGCCGCCCCGCCGGGTCGGGGGCCGGCGGCCTGCCACGGCGCCGCCCACGCGTCGGGGACGATCGGCTCCACGACGACCGGTGTCCCCGGCGCGACGTGGCGCGCCAGCCAGTCCCGGGCGAGGCCGCGCGTGTCCGCGCGGGCGAGCACCGCGTCGTTGTGCACGCTCGACACCACGCCCTGGGCGAGCAGCGCGCCGGCCAGAACCGCCGCGACGCCCGGGGCGAGGCCGGGGTGGCGCCCCCGGACCGCCCGGACGACGGCCAGGACCGTCCACGCAGCCAGCACGCAGAGGATCGGGAGGATCGGCATCAGCCAGCGACCGAAGAAGCGGTCCTGCATCCCCATCCACGCGATGAACAGCACCGGCGCGGGCACGAGCACCCCCGCGAGCCGGCGGTCGCGCCAGACGGTGCCGATCGCACCGGCCACGGCGGCGGCCGCCGGCAGCCAGCCCAGGCCCCAGCCAAGCGTCGCCAGGTAGTACGCGTGGCCGCTCGTCTCGGCCATCCCGAGCTTGGTGGTCGACCCGGCGGCGCCGGCCTGCTTGGCGAGCCCGTGCAGGAACGCGTCGGCGTCGAGCACGGCGTACGGGTTGGCCGCCACGAAGGCCGCGAGCGCCGCGGCCAGCGCCACTCCGGCGCCGCGGGCCGCGGCGCCGCGGTCCGTCCGGGCCGCCATGAGGGCGGCGCCCAGCACCGGGACGAGCACGATCCCGGCGGTGTACTTCGTCGCCGCCGCCAGGCCGACGGCGACACCGGCGAGCAGGTAGTCCCTCCGGCGGCCGTGGCGCAGGATCCCGGCGGTGCCGAGCAGGCCGAGCGCCACCGCAGCGAGCGCGGGCCCGTCGTTGAG
>CAZEKK010000022.1:0-14800 GCA_964512905.1 uncultured Solirubrobacteraceae bacterium | reverse complement strand
CGGCAGGACCGGAGCGCCCGGCGGCAGGACCGGAGCGCCCGACGGCGGCGCCGTCGTTGCCCGCCGCCGCACGGCACGATGCGGCGGCGGGCGGAGCCGCGGTGTCGGCGGGCACGGCCATGACGGCGCTCGATGCTACGACGGCACGGGCCCGCCGCGGTGCGCCCCAGGGCCGAGGCCGGTCGCCGCCCGGCGGCGCGGCAGCCGGCCGGCGGGCGCGGCAGACTGCGAAAGGCCCTCTACTCGTAGGCCAGGGCGTCGAGCACGTCGAGCTTCGCCGCCCGCCGCGCCGGGCCGATCGCCGCCAGGACTCCAGCGAGGGCGGCGAGCACGAGCAGCACGAGCACGGTGCCGACCGGCAGGACGAACTTCAGCCCCTCGTCCTGGAGCGCGGGCGTCATCACCGCCGCGAAGAAGACCCCGAGGACGACGCCGAGCACCGCGCCGATCATCGCGGTGATCACCGACTCGTAGCGCACCATCGTCCGGACCTGGCGGCGCGACATGCCCACGGCGCGCAGCAGGCCGAGCTCCCGCGTGCGCTCGTAGATCGACAGCGCGAGCGTGTTGACGATCCCGAACAGGGAGACGATCACCGACAGCGACAGCAGGACGTAGAAGAACCCGAGCAGCTGGTTGACCTGTCCGGCGACGTCGTCCTTGAACTGGGACTTCGTCTGGGACTCCACCGTCGGAAAGCGCGCGGCGAGGACGGCGTCGATCCGCCGTTGCACGGCCGGCAGGCTGGCGCCCGGCCGCACGCCGACGAACGCCGACCGGTCCTGCTGGACCCCGAAGCCGCGGGCCATCGTCTCGAGGCTGACGGCGATCGCCGAGAGGAGCCCTGTGTCGTCGTCGTGGATGCCGCGCACGGTCAGCGGGACGCGGCGGCCCTGGGCGCTGACGAGCGTGATCGGGTCGCCCACGCCGAGGTCGCGCTCGTCGGCATAGCTGGTGCTCAGGATGGCTCCGGCGGTCCCGAGTGACCGCAGCGTCGCGTCCGACCCCTCGTCCCAGGTGATCTTGAAGACCTCCGTCAGGTTGGCGGTGTCCACGCCGGTGATCTCCCGCTCGCCCGACTGGCCCTGCACCCGGGCCTCCACCGTGCGCGACTGGGCCACGGTCGCCACCCCGGGCACGTCCCGGATGGCGGCGGCAGCCGCGGCGGGGACGCCGGTGAAGTCGTTGCTGCTGCGGATCACGAACGCGCCCTGGAAGCCCTCGTCGACGGCCTCGTCGATCGAGGCCTTCACGCCCGCGGCGAAGATGCTCACGAACGTGACGAGCGCGAGGCCGATCATCAGCGCTGCCGCCGTCGACGCGGTCCGGGACGGGTTGCGCGACGCGTTCTCCCGCGCGAGCAGGCCCGCGATGCCGCGCAGGCGCCGCATCGGGGCGCCGACGACCCGGGCCAGCGGGCGCACGACGAAGCGCGAGAGCATGGCGACGCCGAGGAAGACGAGCACCGCCCCGACGCCGACGATCGCGATCCCGCTGCCCGCGAACAGGCCGAGGAGCAGGAACACGACGCCGGCCGCGGTCACGCCGATCCCGAGCGGCGTCCGCAGGCGGGCGACCCGGCCCCGGGGCAGCACGGCGCCCTCCCGCAGGGCGGCCATCGGCGGCACGCGCGTGGCGCGCAGCGCCGGCGAGAGGGAGGCGAGCAGCGTGATGACGGTGCCGACGAGCAGCGAGACGACGATCGTCCGGGTCTCGACGACGGTGCCCTGCGCCGGCAGGTCGGCGCCGAAGGCCGTGAACAGCGCCTTGAGCGCCGGCGCGATCGCCAGGCCCGCGATCAGGCCGAGCACCGAGGCGGCGACGCCCACCGCCAGCGCCTCGCCGATCACCGAGCGCAGGATCTGGCGCCGGGTGGCCCCGAGCGTGCGCAGCAGCGCGAACTCACGGGTGCGCTGGGCCGTGGTGATCGAGAAGGTGTTGAAGATCATGAAGGCGCCCACGAACAGCGCCACGCCGGCGAACACGAGCAGCAGCGTGGTCAGGAACGAGAACCCGCCCTTCGTGTCTTGCGCCTGGGACTTCGCCTGCTCCTCGCCCGTGCGAACCGTGAGCGTGGCCGGCAGGATCGCCCGCAGCCGCGACACCACCGTCGCCGGCGCAACGCCCGGGTCGACCTGCACGTCGACCGACTCGAGCCGACCGCGCGCGTCGAGCACCGCCTGCGCGGCGGGCAGGGTCAGGACGCCGGCGGTGGCGCCCGCCAGCGACTCCGTGTCGCCGAACCTGGCGATCCCGACCAGGCGGAACGCGCGCCGCGGGCCGTTGCCGGCGACCACGACGCGGTCGCCGAGGCGGTAGCCGGCCTTCGTCGCCGACGCCTGGTCGAGCGCGATCTCGTCGTCGGCGGCCGGCGCGCGGCCCTGGGGGTAGCGGAACGGGTTGAAGGGCGCGGGCTCGGCGGCGGTCACGAACGACGGGGCGCGCGCGCTGATGAGCTTGCCGTCCTTGCCGAGGATCGCCGCCGAGTCGAAGAGGCCGCCGGCCGCCTTGGCCACGCCCGGAGTCGCGCGCACCCTGGCCAGCACCGCCTCGCTGAACGCGGGCGGGTTGCCGTCCTGCGTGAACGTCTCGCGCGGCGTGACGCTGACGTCGACACCCCGGCCCGCAGTCTCGAAGATGCCGTCGAAGGTCCTGTTGATCGTGTCCGTCAGGATGTACGTCCCGGAGATCAGCGCGACCCCCAGGAAGACGGCGGTCGCGGTCAGGACGGTGCGGAACTTGCGGGCGCCGAGGCTGCGGACGGTGAGGGCGAGCACCTACGCCCCCGCCTTCACGTGCCCGGGCGCGGGACGGGACGCTGGCGGCGCGGCGGAGCGCACGGATCAGGCGGGCGTCGACGCCGCGGCGGTCGCGGCGGCGGCCAGCTCGGCGAAGGCGCCAGCCGGATCGTCGGCGCCGAAGACCGCCGATCCCGCCACGAGCAGCGTGGCGCCGGCGCGCACCACGGCGCCGACGGTGCCGGCGTGCACGCCGCCGTCGACCTCGAGCACGACCGGCCCGGGCAGCAGGGCGCGCATCCGCCGCAGCTTGTCCTCGGAGCGGGGGATGAAGGCCTGGCCGCCCCACCCCGGGTTGACGCTCATGCACAGCGCGAGGTCGACGACGTCCGCGACCTCGGCGAGCGCCTCGGGCGGCGTCGACGGCGTGATCGCCACGCCGGCCTGGACGCCGGCCTCGTGAATGGCCTGCACCGTGTAGTCGACGTGCGGGGTCGCCTCGGCGTGGAAGGTGATCGAATCGGCGCCGGCCTTCGCGAACTCGGCCACCTGGCGCTCGGGCGCATCGATCATGAGATGCACGTCGAGGAGCAGGCCGCTCGCATCCGCGCGTTCGCGCAGAGCTGCCACCACGATCGGGCCCATCGTGATCGGCGGCACGAAATGCCCGTCCATGACGTCGATGTGGATGACCTTCGCGCCGGCCGCGACCACCTCGTCCACCTGGGCGCCCAGGCGCGCGAAGTCGGCAGAGAGGATCGAGGGCGCGACGTGGAGGTCGGCGGGCAGCCGCATGGCCACACCCTACGAGGCGCGGCGGCGCCGGGCCATCGAAATGCGGACGGCATTCATCCAGGCCTGTCGTTCCACGGAGCGCGCCGGCGATGCCGCGGCCACGAGCGCTACAGGGCCTTGAGCATCGAGTGGCCGCAGTGGTTGCACGAGAGTTCGGCGGTCGTGGACATCCGCACGATCGTCGAGTGCTCCCCGCAGTTCGGGCACATCGAGGTCAGCTCGAAACGGCGCAGGCAATAGACGCAGCGGTAGCGGCCGGGCAGGTTCGTCGGCCGCAGCCACGGCTCGCCGCAGTCCGGGCACTTCGGCCCGAGATCGACCTCCGCCTCGGCCGGGCGGGCCGGATCGCTCACGCGGCCCTCCGCAGCCTGGCGATGAAGAACCCGTCCGTTCCGTGGCGATGGGGCAGTGTCACGAGAGAGTCGCCCACGCGCCAAGTGTTCCAGACCGGGTCGTCGGGACCGGGCGCCTCGGTGCGGAACTCGGGGCGCGCGGCACGCAGCGTCTGCACCTGCGCGGGTCCCTCGCGCGCGGAGATCGTGCAGACGGAGTAGACGAGCACGCCGCCGGGGCGGACCGCGTCGGCGGCCGCCGCGAGCAGCGCCGCCTGCGTCCGGGCCAGCGCGGCAACACCGTCCGGCGAGGCCTTCCAGCGCAGGTCGGGCCGGGACTGCAGCGTGCCGAGGCCGGAGCAGGGCGGATCGAGGACGACGACGTCGAACGGGCCGTCGCGCCGGGGCGCCGCCGCGTCGGCGGTCTGCACGGTGACCGCGTCGGCGTGCAGCCGTGCCGCGGTCCGGGCCAGGCCGGCGGCCCGCCCGCCGTGGCGCTCGACGGCCACGACGGCGCCGTGCCCGGCCATGAGCGCGGCCAGGTGGGTCGCCTTGGCGCCCGGCGCGGCGCAGAGGTCGAGCACCCGGTCGCCCGGCGCGGGGGCCGCGGCGTGGGCGACGGCCATCGACGCCCGCGACTGGGCCGTCAGCGCCCCCCGCGCCCACAGGTCGGACCCGTGGACGTCGAACGGCCGGCCGAGCACGAGGCCGTCGGGCAGGCCGGGGGCGGGGCGGGCGGCGACGCCCCGGGCGGCGAGCGCGCCGCGCAGCTCCCCGGTCGTGCCGACGAGCGTGTTCGCGCGGATCGCCGCCTCGGCGGGCTCGTTGACGGCCCGCAGCAGCGCACGCGCCTCCTCGGCGCCCAGCTCGTCCCACCACATCGCCGCCAGCCACGGCGGCACGGAGCGGGCGACGGCCGCGGCGGCCGGCGTCGAGTCGTCGAGCGCGTCGACCAGCGCCCGCCCCTCGCCGGCGGCGCGGCGCAGGACCGCGTTGACGAGGCCCTGGCCGCGATGGCCGGCCGCGAGCGCCACCGACTCACCGACGGCCGCATGCGGCGGCACCCCGTCCATGTAGATGAGCTGGTAGAGGCCGAGCCGGACCGCGGCGAGGATCGGCGGGTCCAGGCGCGCCGCCGGTCGGCGGGCCAGGACCGCGGCGACGTGGTCGAGCGTGCCGGCCCGCTGGACGGTGCCGTAGGCCAGCCGGGTGGCGAAGGCGAGGTCGCGGCCCTCCAGGCCGGCACGGGCGGCCTCGGCGTGCAGCGCCCGGTCGGCGTAGGCGCCCTGCTCGAAGGTCCGCCGCACGACCGCGTAGGCGCAGGCCCGGGCCGGCGTGGCAGGGGCGCCCCCGCGGCGCCGGGCCGCGGCCCGCCGCGGCCCGCTCACGGCGCCTGGCCGCGCAGGTAGTCGGCGGCGTCCATCGGCCGCCCGCCCGGCGGCTGGACGACGAGGAGGTCCAGCGCCCCGGGGGTGCAGCCGAAGCGCAGCCGCCCCGCGCCCGTGTCGAGGACACCCGGCGGCGGGCCGTCGGGCACCGCCCGCGCGGCGGCGACGCCGAGCGGCCGGCCGCCCTCCGGCACCACGCGGGCGCCGATGTGCGGCGTCAGCGCGCGCACGCGGCGCTCCTCCTCGACCGCTGGACGGGCCGGATCGACGGTGCGGTCGTGCGGGCCGATCTTCTCGGCGTAGGTGGCCGCTGCCTCGTCCTGGGCAGCGAACGGCGGATCCGTGTCCAGCGCCTGCAGGAGCAGCGCCGCTCCGAGCGGCTCCAGCCGGGCGGCGAGCGTCCCGTAGGTGTCCTGCGGACCGATCGGCTCCGCGGCGGCCAGGCAGACCGGCCCGCTGTCGAGCCCGGCGGTGAGGCGCATGATCGAGACGCCGGTCTCGGCGTCCCCCGCCATGATCGCCCGCTCGATCGGCGCGGCGCCCCGCCAGCGGGGCAGCAGCGAGGGATGCACATTGAGAATCGGCCGGGCGGAGAGCAGCGGCTCGCGGATGATCGCCCCGAACGCGCAGACCAGGATGGCGTCCGTGCCGGCCGCGGCGATCGTGGCGACGGCCTCGGGGGCGTTGACGTCCTCGGGCTGCGCGAGCGCCAGGCCGAGCGCCCGCGCCGCGTCGGCGACCGGCGGCGCGGCCAGCCGCCGTCCGCGGCCCGCCCGGCGGTCGGGGCGCGTCACGACGAGCGCGGGACGGTGCGGCGAGGCAGCGAGGCGCTCGAGCACCGCCGCCGCGAACGCGGAGGTGCCGAGGTAGGCGGTGCGCATCAGCGCGCCCGGGCCCGGCCGGCCACTACGCCGCGTCGCGACCGGCCTGCGCCTCGCGCAGGGCCCGGATCGCCTGCTTGCGCTCGCTGCGCGGCGCCCGGTCGAGGATCAGCACGCCGTCGAGGTGGTCGACTTCGTGTTGGATCACCCGGGCCTCGAGGCCCGAGGCCTCCACGACGACGTCGGCGCCGCGCTCGTCGACGGCGCGCACCCGGACGTGGATCGGGCGCTCGATGTCCAGCAGGACGTCCGGCAGGCTCAGGCAGCCCTCCTCGAGCCACTCGGTCTCCTCCCCCGTCCACTCGATGCGCGGGTTCACCAGCGCGACCAAAGGCGCGTCGGGCCCGACGCGGTAGGTCAGCACCCGGTGCACGACGCCGAGCTGCGTGGCCGCCAGGCCGATCCCGTGCCCGTCGTCCATGATCCGGGCCATTCGCTGCACCTCGGCCCGCAGCGCGTCGTCGAACCGCTCGACCGGCACCGCCGTCGCCCGCAGAACGGGGTCGCCGTACTGCCGCACGAGCGCGCGGGCGGCCCGGTAGCGCTGCACCGCCTCGGGGTCCGGAGCGGGTGCGTCGGGCGGGCTGTCGGGACCCGCGTCGCCCTGCGGCGGCGGCGCGGGCGCCTCGGCGAGGGCGTCGTCGGCCATGGATCCAGTGTACGAGGCGCCGCGCGGTGGCGGCAGCATCCCGCGCCGCGCCGCGGGGCCCGCAGCGCCCGACGCCGCCGCCGCAGCTGCGCGGACACCCGCCTACTGCGGGTCGACGTCGACGCTGAACGCGACGCCACGGTGGGCGCGGTCGCGCGCGGCCGCGTCGACCGCCGCCGCCACGCCGGCCACCGCGGCGGCGCGGTCGCCGGCCTTCACCACGACCTGGCAGCGCTCGCGCCCGCGCAGCCGGAACATCGGCGCCGGGCCGAGCACCTGCGCGCCCGGCGGGTCGAGCGCCGCCCGCACCGCGGCCGCAGCCCGCGCGGCGGCGCCCGGCGCCGCCGTGGAGCACACGATCCGCACGAGGTCGGAGAACGGCGGATAGCGCAGCGCCTCGCGCCGCGCGAGCTCCCCGGCCAGGAACCCGTCGGCGTCGTGGGTCGCAGCGTGCACGATCGCCGGCGCGTCCGGCGCGAGCGTCTGCACGAGCACCCGCCCGCCGCGCGGGCCGCGCCCCGCGCGGCCGGCGAGCTGCGTCACCAGCGCGAAGGTGCGCTCCTCGGCCCGGAAGTCCGGAAACCGCAGCGTGGCGTCGGCATCGAGGATCGCCGCCAGCGTCACGTCCGGGAAGTCGTGTCCCTTCGCGACCATCTGCGTCCCGAGCAGCACTCCGGCAGGCGCGGCGTCGAAGCGCCCCAGCGCCGCCGACGCGCCCTCGCCGACGTCGGCATCGAGGCGCACGACCGGGAAGTCCGGCCCCGCCTGCAGCGCTTCGGCGAGATCGGCCTCGAGCCGCTCGGTGCCCGCGCCGTGGCGGGCGACCGACAGCGACCCGCAGGCCGGGCAGCGCTCGGCGGCGCGCTCGCGGTGGCCGCAGTGGTGGCAGGAGAGGACGCCCTCGCGGCGGTGCAGGATCAGGGCGACGTCGCAGTGCGGGCACTCGCGCACGTCGCCGCAGGACCGGCAGGAGAGGAAGTTCGACCAGCCGCGCCGGTTCAGGAGCACGATCGCCTTCTCGCCCCGGCGGCGCACGTCGGCGAGTGCGGCGCGGGTCTGCGGGTGCAGCGCCGACGGCGCGCCGCGCATGTCGAGCACCTCCACCGGCGGGAGCCGCTGGCCGTCGACGCGTGCGGGCAGTCGCAGCCGCCGCAGGCGCCGCACCGACTCGGGCCGCGGGGTCGCCGATCCGGCCACCAGCACCGCGCCGGCGTCGGCGGCGCGCCGGGCAGCGACGCGCCGGGCGTCGTAGCGGGGATCCCCCTCGTGCTTGTAGGAGGCGTCATGCTCCTCGTCGACGATCACGAGGCCCAGCCGCGCCAGCGGCGCGAAGACCGCCGAGCGCGGCCCGACGCAGATCCGAGCGTCGCCGCGGCGCAGACGCAGCCACTCGTCGCGCCGCTCGGCCGAGCTCAGCGCCGAGTGCAGGACCGCCACGGTGTCCCCGAAACGCGCCACGAAGCGGCCGACCGCCTGCGGCGTCAGAGCGATCTCGGGGACGAGCACGATGACCGAGCGCCCGGCGGCCAGCGCCGCCGCCGCGGCGCGCAGGTAGACCTCCGTCTTCCCCGAGCCGGTGACGCCGTGCAGGAGGAACGCCGGCGCCGTGCCGCCGTCCGCCCCGGCGATCGCCCCGGCCCCCCGTCCCGCAGGCGGCGCGGGCCCGGCCAGCGCGGCTTCGATCGCCACGAGCGCCTCGGCCTGCGCCGCGGTGAGGGCCCACGGATCGGGGGCGGCGGCCCCGACCGCCGCGGTCCGGGGCCGGGCGCGCACGGCGACCGGGTGCAGGGTGACGAGCCCGCGCTCCTCCAGCCGCCGCAGCGTGCCATGCCCGCCGGGGCCGAGGTCCGTCGCCGCGACCGGCCCGGCCGCTGCGCGCAGCGCCGCGAGCGCCGCCCGCCGGCGGCGACCGCGCCGCGCGGCGCCGTCGTCCAGCGCCGCCGCCCCGGCGGGCGTGAGCGCGGCGGCGAGGGCGGTCCGCTCCTGCCCGCGCCGCTCGCCGCTCCCCGGGGGCAGGACGAGGCCGAGGGCGCGGGCCGGGGTCGAGCACGTGTCGGCGGCCAGCCACTGCGCGAGGCGCACGAGGTCGACCGGGACGCCCGCCTCCAGCGCGGCGATCGGCGCCGCCAGCTTGTCCGGCGGCACCTCGGTGCTGCCCGCCAGGCCGACGACGACGCCGAGCACGCGCTGAGAACCGAACGGCACGACGAGCACCGACCCGACCCCCACGTCCCCGAGGCGCTCCGGCACGGCATAGTCGAACGGGCCCCGCACGGCGCGGGCCGTCGTCAGCGGCTCAACCTGGGCGATCGGCGGCACCCGGCCCACGGTACGGGCCGCGGCGGATGACGGGCGTGGGGCCTTTGCGGCGCCGCGGCGCCGCGGCGCCAGTCGCAGCGCCGGCCTCGGACCGCGGTCAGCGCCGCGCCCGGCGGGCCTTGAGCAGCGTCACGGTCCGCGTCGCGCGGCCGATCGCAGCGGTCGCGCCCGGCGTGCCGTCGTCGCGCGCGGCCAGGTTCGCGCGGACGGCGAGGCGGCCGCGGCGGGCGATGATCGTGCGTGCCGCCGCCGTGAGGCGGACGTCGACCGCGATCGGCTTGCGCACCCAGACGGTGAAGGTCTGGCGCCCCACGACCTGGCCCTTGCGCAGGCGGATCGTCCGGCGGCCGGCCTTGACCCGGACCGCCCGTGGCGCCACGAGCTGCAGTGTCGCCCGGCAGCGCGCCGGCACGTTCAGGCAGCGCACGCGGACGGGCGCGCGGCCACGGCGGGAGAGCCGCGCCGTGCGTGAGAGCACCGACACCCGCGGCTTCGGGGCCAGCAGCGGCAGCACCGTGGCGCGGTTGGCGGGCGCGACGGCGCCGACCTCGCAGTTGACCGAGGCCGGATCCGCCGGATCGACCGCGAGCGTATCGGCGTCCGGGCCGCAGTCCAGGCGCTGGTCGGCGACGCCGTCGCGGGCCTGGAGGTCGTCGGCGCCCGGGCCGCCCTCGAGCGCGTCGGCGGCGTCGCCGCCGACGAGCAGGTCCGCGCCGGCTCCGCCGCGCAGGACGTTGGGCAGGGCATTGCCGGCGAGCGCGTCGTTGCCCGACCCGGCCGCGACGACCTCGACGTCGTTGGCGATTGCGTCGCGCCGGCCGCCCACGTCGTCGCTGGCGCCGCCGTCGTTCTCGTTGATGAGCGCGACCGTCACGCCCGTCGGAGCGCCCGGCGCGCCCGGCGCCGTCGGATCCTCCTTGCCGGCCTTCTTGGCGCCCTCGAACGGATCGAGCGTCTTCAGCTGGACGTCGCCGATCGTCACGGTCAGGGGCTCCGTGCGGGCCGAGTAGTCGACCGTGTCGAGGCCGTCGCCGCCCTGCATGGCGTCGTTGGCCGGCCCGCCGTCGAGGAGGTCGTCGCGCGGCCCGCCGTCGAGGCGGTCGGGCCCGGGGCCGCCGAGCAGGACGTCGCTGCCGGCTGGCGGGGTCGCCGCGAGGTTGATCCCGCCGATCGGGGGCGGCGCCTCCCCGCGCAGCCCGTCGCTCCCGTCGCCGCCCTCGAGCCGGTCGTCGCCGTCGCCGCCGTCGAGTTCGTCGTCCCCGGCGCCGCCGCGCACGACGTCGGACCCGCCGGCGCCGGCGACGATGTCGCCCCCGCCGGCGCCGTCGAGGACGTTGGCCCCGTCGCTGCCGGTCAGGTTGTCCCCGCTGGCCGTTCCGATCAGGCCCTCGACGTCGGCGACGATCGTGTCGCCGGCGCCGTCAACGTCAGCGAGCGCGGCGCCGCCACTGCCGCCGATCGTCGCCACGACCCCCACGAGGCCGGCGGGATTGGCGGGCGTGCCGTGCGCGGCGTCGGCGTACGAAGCGGTGTCGAGGCCCGGACCGCCACGCAGGATGTCCGCGCCGGCCGCACCGATGAGCAGGTCGTCGGCGCCACCGCCGGTGAGGGCGTCGTCGCCCGGGCCGCCGTCGAGCCGGACCCGAAGCGGAAGTCCCGTGGCCGAGATCTTGTCGGACCCGGCCTCCCCGAGGACCACGACCGAGGCGAGGCCCGACGCGCCGCAGTCGACCGCGGACGCGACGCCCGCGGGCGGCTTCGCCGGGGTGCAGCCGGCCCCCGCGGCCAGGTCCGCCGCCGCGCCGCCGGACGTCTGCTGCACGCGCACGCTTGCGGCGCCGCCAGACACGGCGATCACGTCGTTTGCGGTGCCGCCGACCACCCGCACCTGGTCGCCGCTGCGCTGGACCGTCACCGCGGCATCGGCCGGCGCGGCGAGCGCGGCGACCGCCGCAGCGGTCATCAGGAACGAGAGCGTCGTGCGGGTCATCAGTCCTCCTTGACGGGGATCATCGCCCTACGGGACGCGGGCCGCGCCGGTTCCTTCCCAGAACGGCTACGAAACCGCCTCGCGCTGCTCGAGCCCGGCGCCCGCCCGCAGGACGTCGGCCTTGTCGGTGCGCTCCCACGTGAAGTCGTGGTCCTCGCGGCCGAAGTGGCCGTAGGCGGCCGTCTTCTGATAGATCGGCCGGTGCAGGCGCAGCTCCTCGCGGAACTTCCCCGGGCGCAGGTCGAAGTGCTCCTCGACCAGCTGGGCGATCGTCGAGCGGGCGACCTTCTCGGTCCCGAAGGTCTCGACCATCACCGAGACCGGATGGGCGACGCCGATCGCGTAGGCGACCTGGACCTCGCAGCGGTCGGCCAGGCCCGCCGCGACGACGTTCTTGGCCACCCAGCGTGCGGCGTAGGCGGCCGAGCGGTCGACCTTCGACGGGTCCTTGCCCGAGAAGGCGCCGCCGCCGTGGCGGGCCATGCCGCCGTAGGTGTCGACGATGATCTTGCGGCCGGTCAGCCCGGCGTCGCCGACCGGCCCGCCGATCACGAACCGGCCGGTCGGGTTGACGAGGAAGTTGGCCTTCGTGTTGAGCTTGCGCTCGTCGTAGAGCTCGCCGGGCAGCACGGGCCGGACGACCTGCTCCCACAGGTCCGGCCGGATGACCGTGTCGCCGTCGACGCCGTCCTTGTGCTGGGTGGAGATCAGGACCTTCTCGATCTCGATCGGCGCGCCGTTCTCGTAGCGGACCGTCACCTGGGTCTTCCCGTCGGGGCGCAGGTAGCCGATCTCCCCCGCCTTGCGCACGCCGGCCAGGCGGTGCGCGAGCTTGTGGGCCAGCGAGATCGGCAGCGGCATCAGCTCCGGTGTCTCGCGGCTGGCGTAGCCGAACATCATGCCCTGGTCGCCGGCGCCGGCGACGTCGAACTCGTCGTCGTCGGACGGGTCGGTGCGCGACTCGAGCGCGTGGTCGACGCCCTGGGCGATGTCCGGGGACTGCTTGTCGATGGCGTTGATGACCGCGCAGGAGTCCGCGGAGAAGCCGAGGTCGGCGTCGGTGTAGCCGATTTGGCGGATCGTCGAGCGGGCGATGTCCTGGATGTCGACGTAGGTCTCGGTCGAGATCTCCCCGGAGACCACGACGAGGCCGGTGTTCACCAGGGTCTCGCAGGCGACGCGGCCGGCCGGGTCGTCGCGCAGGACGGCGTCCAGGACGCCGTCGGAGATCTGGTCGGCGACCTTGTCCGGGTGGCCCTCGGTCACCGACTCAGACGTGAACAGGTACTCGTTGTCAGACAGCGTGGTCATGGGATTTCGAAGTGGAACTCCGCGGTCGCGAGATTTGCTTCCCCCTGGGTGGCGGCGCCCACGGAGCGGACCTTCCGGAGGTCCTCGCGGATGGCGAGGTACCGCTGGTTGTCGCGCAGGCCGGTCTGCTCGCCGAGCTGGAGGAGCCTGGTGAAGTCGAGGAAGCCTAGCGCCGTGACCCGCGACGGGAGGCCGTCGGTCGCCCGCCGGTAGGTCTCGGTGTCGGCCAGCGAGCCGTCGCGGTCCTTCACCGCGCGGATGCCGGCCAGGCTGGTCGAGACCACGAGCTTGCCGTCGAACACCGCGTAGGCGATCTGCGCGCCCGGGCCGAGCGTGAGCACGAACGCGCGCTCGCCGGCGACGGCGGCGGGCCGGAACGCGGGCGCCGCGCCGGTCTGGCCCCGTGGGACGAGCAGCCGCGCGAGGGGCCGCTGCACGACGCGCAGCGCGCGCGAGGTGGCGTCCTCGTCGTCGACCTTCGCGAGCAGCGTCAGCGTCGTGGCGGGCACCGTCGGGGTCAGCCACACGGCGACCTCGCCGCGGGCGATCGGCAGCAGGGTCGCGGCGACCTGGGCGCTGCGGGCCAGCCCGAGATCGCGGCCCGCCCGCGACAGCGCCGCGCCCAGGCCGCCGTTGCCGAGGCCGGCCACGTTGGCCAGCCCGAGCAGGCGGCCCGCGGTCCGGTCGATCCCGGTGGCGTCGGCGAAGAGAAGCGCGTCGGGCGGGACCTCCGAGGCCAGGGACGGCTCGAACGCCTTGCCGGGCGCCGCGCCGGCGAGCGCGCCGTTGACCACGCTGCGGGCGACGACCGTGGCGCCCGCGTCGTCCGGCGCCAGCGCCGCCGCGGCGCCGACCAGGCCGGGCCGGTCGACCAGGACGCCGGCGAGGCCGACGAGGCCGGCCTGCGGGGCCAGCAGGCGGCGGACCCCGGCGGCGGAGGCGTAGGCGACCGCCACCCGATCGTCCGGCAGGCCGCCGGTCGCGCGGCGGTACGTGCGGCCGTCGGCGAGCGAGGCACCGGCACCCGCCGCCGCGATCGACGCCCGGACGCCGGCCGCCTGGCCGATCACGAGATAGCCGCCGACGAAGGCCGTCGCGACGTCGCCGTAGTTGTCGATGGCAGTGCCGCGGTAGGACGTCGGAACCGGCCGTCCAGCCGTGCGGCGCAGGAACCGCCGCGCCGCGCCGCGGTCGTCGACCGCGAGCGCCAGCAGCGACCCCGCCGTGCCCGTCTGGGAGTCCAGCAGGGCCAGGGCGGCCTCGCCGCCGAGCCAGGGCTCGACGTCCCGGGCGACGTCCACGCCGGCCCCGCCGGCGAGGCGCCGGTAGAGGGCGTCGCGGGTCGGGCGGTAGCTGGGGAAGCGCGCGAGCAGATCGGCGGCCTGCCCCACCGCCTCGCGCTCGCGGTCGGTGGAGATGTCCAGGGCGACGAGCGTTCCCGGCGGGAGGATCCCGGCGACCCGCCCGGGCGGCGGCCCCCCTCCGCCGTCGTCACCGCAGCCGCGGACCAGGAGCACGAGGACGACCACGGCAGCCAGCACGACCGCCCCGACCGCCAGGAGGAGCCGGCGGTCGGGTGCGGGGCGGTGCGCAGCGGCGGGCGCCCGCGCGGACTCGGCGTCGGTCGGCGCGGTCTCCTCGTCGGTCTGCGCGGTCTCCTCGGCGGTCGGCGCGGTGTCGTCGGCCATCGGCGCGGGATCCAATCAGCCGGCGGCGCGGCGCGCGCCGCCGGCGGACCGGCCGCGCCCGCCCGCGCGGGCTTCGCCCGGATGGCTCCCCGCCGCGCGGCGGCGCTCCCCGCGCTCGACGAAGTCGATGATGAGCGGAATGCCGTCGAGGCGGTAGCGCATCCGCAGGCGGTTCTCGAGGAAGTACGCGTAGTCGCGCGTCACCCGCCAGCGCGAGTTGACCTGGACCGAGAACCGGGGCGGCCGCTCGCCGGTCTGGGTCATGTAGATCAGCTTGAGGCGGGCGCCCTGCTTCGCCGGCGGCTGGCGGGCCTGGATCAAGTCGGCGAGGAACCGGTTCAGCTCCGCGGTCGGGATGCGTCCTGCGCGGCGGTCGGCGAGGGCGAAGGCCTCGGCGAGGAGCCGCTGGACATGGCGGCCGGTCAGCGCGCTGGCGGTCAGCACCCGCGGGCGCAGGCGGAGCTTCGCCAGCACCTTGGCCTGCTCGTGGTCGAGGTCGGCCTCCCCGTCCTGGCCGCCGGCGAGGTCCCACTTGTTCAGCACCAGCGCGGTCGCGCAGCCGGTCTGCATGGCCATCTCGGCGATGCGGAGATCCTGGCTGGTGACCCCGTCGGTGGCGTCGCAGACCACCAGCGCGACGTCGGCCCGCTCGGCGGCGCGGCGGGAGCGCAGCGAGGTGTAGTACTCGACGCTGTCACCCGAGCCGGCG
>CAZEKK010000021.1:481-18129 GCA_964512905.1 uncultured Solirubrobacteraceae bacterium | reverse complement strand
GCCGGGTACCCTGGCGCCCATGATCCTCGAGCGCTCGATGAACGACCAGTTCCTCTCCAACACCTACCTCGTGGCCGACGAGGAGGGCGGGACCGCCGTCCTCATCGATGCGGGCGGCCCCATCGAGCCGCTGCTGGACGTGATCGACGCTCGCGGCTTCACGCTCTCCCACGTCCTGCTCACCCACCACCACTACGACCACGTCTGCGACCTCGACAAGGTCCTCGAGCGCCATCCGGACGTGGAGATCCTCATCCACGCCGGCGAGCGCGAGCACGTGCCGCAGGCCACCGGGACGATCGAGCCCGGCGAGACCCTCGAGATCGGCGGACTGCGGATCGAGGCGCTCCACACGCCCGGCCACACGAACGGCATGCTCGCCCTCGTCGTGAACGGCACCGACGTGTTCACCGGCGACACGCTCTTCAAGGGCTCCGTCGGCGGCGTGCGCGCGCCCGGGAGCACGAGCTACGCAGACCTGAAGTCCTCGATCATGGACACGCTGATGGCGTTGCCGCCCGCGACCGTCGTGCACCCGGGCCACACCGACCCGACCACGATCGGGGACGAGTTCGAGACCAACGGCTTCATCCGGATCTGGCGCGGCCTGGATCCCGAAGGCAGCGACCCCTGCACGGTGTTCGGCGACCAGGAGGCCGCCCTCGTCCTGCTCGGCGACGATTACGACGGCGGCCACAAGGCCTGGGTCCGCTGGCCCGACGGGCGCGACGACATCGTGCCGGGGTCGCAGGTGGCGGCGGCGGCGGACGACACCGAAACCTGAGCGGTGGCCGAGGCCTTCACCGTCGCCTCCGGCAGTGCGAGCCTCGCCTGCGAGCGCGTCGGCGAGGGCGGCCCGATGGTCGTCTTCCTCCACGCGGGGGTGGCCGACCGGCGCTCGTGGCGGGCGGTGGCGGCGCGCGTCGCCGCCGCGGGCGCGACCGCTGTCTCCTACGACCGCCGGGGCTTCGGTGAGACCGGGTACGCGCCCGAGCCCCATCGCCACGCCGACGACCTCCTGCGCGTGCTCGACGCGGTCGCCGGCGATGCGCCGGCCTGGCTCGTCGGGAGCTCGCAGGGCGGCCGGGTGGCCATCGACGTCGCGCTCGCGGCGCCTGGTCGCGCCGCCGGCCTCGTCCTGTTCGCGCCAGCGGTCTCGGGCGCGCCGGAGCTGGAGCTGGCGCCGGCCGAGCACCACCTCGAGGCGCAGTTCGATGCCGCCGAGGCGGCGGGGGATCTCGATCTCCTCAACCGCCTGGAGGCGCACGTGTGGCTCGACGGCCCGGCGCAGCCCGAAGGCCGTGTCGGCGCCCGGCTCCGCGAGCTGTTCCTCGAGATGAACGGGCGGGCGCTGGCGGCGGACGATCCGGGGGCGGAGCTCGAGCCGCCGGACGCGCTCGGAGCGATCGAGCGGATCGACTGTCCGGCGCTCGTCGTCTGGGGGGACCTCGACTTCGCCGGCATCGTCGCGCTCAGCGCCTCGCTCGCGGAGCGGCTGCCGGAGGGGCGCGGCGCGGTCGTCCCCGGGACGGCCCACCTGCCGTACCTGGAACGCCCTGGCGAGGCCGCCGACCTCGTCGCCGGCGCGGTCTTCGCCGGCCGCTGATTCCCAAGCCGCCCGCACCCGCGCCCTAGCATTGGCGCCATGCCGCGCGACCGCATGCCGACCTCCCGCGTGGCCCGCACGGCGAAGGTCGGATCGCTGGCGGCGCGCGAGGCGGTCAAGCAGGGCGGGACCCGCGTCGCCAACCTGACCCGCGACGACGCCGCGCGGCGGGCCGCGCTTGAGCAGCGCCACATCGAGACCGCCGAGCAGATCGTCGGGGCGCTCGGGACGATGAAGGGCGCGGCGATGAAGCTCGGCCAGGTCATGAGCTTCCTCGACGTCGGCCTGGTCCCGGAGGAATACCGGGAGGAGTTCCAGCGCAAGCTCGCCGCGCTGCGCGACGCGGCGCCGAAGGTCCGCTTCGCCGACATGCGCCGGGTGCTGGAGGACGACCTCGGCATGCCGATTGGGGAGGCGTTCGCCTCGTTCGAGGAGGCGCCGATCGCGGCGGCGTCGATCGGGCAGGTCTACCGGGCGACGCTTGACGACGGGCGCACCGTGGCGGTCAAGGTCCAGTACCCGGGCGTGGCGAACGCCGTCCGCGCCGACCTGCAGAACCTCGGGCTGATCATGCGCCTGATGAAGCGGGTCGCACCGGGCCTGGACGCCAAGGCGCTCAGCGCCGAGGTGCGCGAGCGGATCACCGAGGAGCTCGACTACGAGCTGGAGGCCCAGAACCAGCGCGCGCTGGCGCGGATCTTCCGCGGCCACCCGTTCATCCACGTCCCGCCCGTCGTCACCGCGCTGACCCGGGAGCGGGTGATCGTGAGCGAGTACGTCGAGGGCATCGGCCTCGAGGAGCTCAAGACGCTGCCCGATCCCGACCGCGATCGCGTCGGCGAGATCGTCTTTCGCTTCTACTTCGGCTGCCTGTACCGCCACCGGCAGTTCTCCGGGGACCCCCATCCGGGCAACTTCATGCTCATGGACGACGGCCGGGTGGCCTTCATCGACTTCGGCCTCTTCAAGCGGCTCGAGCGTGCGGAGGTCGAGCTGGAGCTCGCCTCGGCACGGGCCGCGGTCGCCCGGGACGCTGCACGCCTGCACCGGCTGCTGGCCGACGCGGGGTTCCTGCCCGAGCCCGAGAAGGTCGACCCGGGCGAGCTGCTCGACTACGTCTGGGATTCCCTGTGGTGGCACCTCGTCGACGAGCCGGTCACGCTCACGCCCGAGATCGCCACGAGCGTGATGATCGAGATGTCCGACCCGCGCTCGAGCTACTTCCGTCACATGCGCCATCAGGACATGCGGCCCGAGCACCTCTTCGGCCGCCGCATGGAGATGCTCGTGCTTGCGGTGCTCGGGCAGCTGCGCGCCACCGCCAACTGGCACCGGATCGCCCGGGAGTGGACGCACGGCGACCCGCCGGTGACGCCGCTCGGCGCGGCCGAGGCCGCCTTCTACGCCCGCGGCGCCGCGTGAGCGTCCACCGCCGCCTGGCCCTGCTCGCGGCGGCGCTTGCCACCGCTGCGCTTGTCGTCGCGCTGGCGCTGGGCGGATCGCCGGACGCCATCCGCGAGGCGTCCGACAGCGCCGGCCCGGTCGCGCCGGCGGCGTTCATCGTGATCACGGCGCTCATCGTCTGCGCCTTCTTCCCCATCCCGATCGCCGCCGGCGCGGCGGGGGCGCTGTTCGGGACCGCCGGGGGCACGCCGATCGCCATCGCGACCGGCACCCTCAGCGCGACGATCGCCTTCCTCATCTCCCGCCACGCGGGCGGCGAGGCCGCCCGGGATCTCGGCGGGCCGCGGATCGCCGAGTGGCGCGGCTGGATCGAGCAGCGCGGCTTCATCTCGGTCCTCTACGTCCGCATTCTGCCGCTCGTGCCGTTCACGCTGGTGAACTACGCCGCCGGCCTGACCCGGCTGCGGGTGGTGCTCTTCGCGATCGCGACGGGAGTCGGGATCGCGCCGCGCTGCTTCGCCTGGGCCGCGCTGGGCGGATCGATCAGCGACCTCTCCTCGCCCGAGGCGATCGTGGCCGTCGCGCTGCTCGTGGTGATCGGCGCCGCCGGGCTGGCCGGCGCGCTCATCGCCCGGCGCCGGGCCCGCGCCCACGGCCGCCCCGAGGAGGCGCCGCCGGCGGTGTGGCTGGAGTAGCGAGCGCCCCCGCGGCCTCACCGCGGCTCGCGGACCGTCTGGACCTGGAAGAGGCTCGTCGATCCGGGGCGCCCGCTCGGCAGGCCGGCGGTGATGCCGATGCGGTCGCCGGGCTTGACCCAGCCCTCCTCGACCGCCCGGACCTCGGCGTCGCGGATGAGGTCCTCTGTGACCTCGTGGCGCCGGATGCGGGCCGCGGTCACTCCCCACATGAGCCCGCAGCGCCGCACCGTCTCCTTGCCGGGCGACAGGGCGTACACCGGGACGGTCGGGCGGTGCGCGGAGATCAGCCGCACCGAGCGGCCCGAGAGGGTCGGAATCACCAGGGCGTCGAGGCCCAGGTCGCGGGCGGCCTCGCAGGCGCTGTGGGCGATCGTGTACGAGGGGTCGCGCGCGTCACGGGCGACGCGCTCCTCGTTCCAGCGCTCGTACGGCGCGCCCCGCTCGGTGCGCTCGGCGATCTTCGCCATGATCTCGACCGCCTTGACCGGATGGGCGCCGATCGCGGTCTCCTGCGAGAGCATCACCGCGTCGGTGCCGTCGAGGATCGCGTTCGCGACGTCGGTGACCTCCGCCCGGGTCGGCCGCGAGGACACGACCATCGAGTCGAGCATCTGCGTCGCCGTGATCGACGGCCTGGCGTGCGCGCCCGCCAGGGCGAGGACCTGCTTCTGGACCATCGGGACGTCCTCGATCGGCAGCTCGATGCCGAGATCGCCGCGGGCGACCATCACGCAGTCCGCGGCCCGCACGATTGCCTCGGCGTTGCGGACCGCCTGGGGCTTCTCGATCTTGGCGATGAGCGGCAGCCGCGTGTGGCCGCGCACGTGGTCGATGTCCGCGGCGGTGCGGACGAACGACAGCGCCACGAGATCGACGCCGATCTGCTCGCCGAACTCCAGCAGCGCGAGGTCGTCCTCCGGCACCGACGGCAGGTTCGAGAGCTCGCCGGGGATGTTCAGGCCGGCGCGCGACGCGAGCGCGCCGCCGGTCTCGACCACGGCCTCGATCTCCCGCGCCGATTCGCGGACCGCCTGGACGCGCAGGCGGATCATCCCGTCGGCGAGGTAGATGACCTCGCCTTCCTGCACCGCGCCCGGGAGGTCGGCCCAGGACACCGAGAGCCAGGTGGCGCTGCCCTCCTCGTCGCCGCCGCAGACGAAGGTCACTCGGTCGCCCGGCTTGACCTCGACGACGCCGTCGGACACCGGCCCGATCCGCAGCTTGGGCCCGGGCAGATCCTGGAGCACGGCGACCTGCCGGCCGGCCTGGTCGGCGGCGGTGCGGATGCGCTGGGTCACCTGGCGGTGCTCCTCGAGCGTGCCGTGGGAGAAGTTCAGCCGCGCGACGTCCATGCCGGCCTCGATCAGGGCGACGAGCGTCGCCACGTCCCGCGAGGCCGGCCCGATGGTTGCGACGATCTTGGTCCGCCGGGCTGGCATCCGCGCCAAGCCTATGCGACGCGCGGCTCCGCGCTGCGTCGTGATCTCCGTGCGCACCCGGTGACGAGCGGATTCTGGTTTGGCCGCGCCTGCCCGGCCTCCGGGCGTGCTCAGCCGGGCTGCTACGGCACGCGCACGTCCGGAAAGTGTTCGGCGCAGTGCTCGCGCAGCACGTCGCGGATCCAGGCGCGCTCGTCGCGGCTGGCGGCGCGGTAGCGCTGGAGCAGGTCGCGGGGACGCGTGAGCGGCGGCGCCCCGGCGACCGTCCACGACGCCGCGAGGCGCTCAAACAGGAACTCCGACGCGCGGTGGTAGGCGTCCTCGCGCGCCGCGCCGGGCGGGAGGCCCTCGCCCGAGAGCGTCGCCGCGTACTGCGTCCGCGTGGCCGGCGTGAGCACGCCGCGCAGCGCGAGCACGGCGCCGTCGGCGCCCGCGTACTCGCTGGCCGGCGCCGCCGGCGGCGCCGGGGCGCCCGCCTTCTGACGGCGGCGGCTGCGGCGACCCATGGCGGACCCGCGCGAGCTAGGTCGTCGCCGCGGCCTGCTCGAGCGCGGCCCGCACGTCCCCGGTTAGGGGATCGGCGTGGCCCGGCCACGCCGCCGCCGCCGCCATCGCGGCGAGCTTGCGGATGCTCTCCCGCGCCTGCTCGGTGTCGTAGTTGAACGCCGCGTGGGGCACACGCGGATGGCCCTTGATCCCGGTCGTGGGATCGAGCGTGTAGAAGCAGTCGCTGACGAGCGCGAGGCGGTCGGACTCGCGCCACAGGCCGATGAGCCCCGGCGCGTGGCCCGGCAGGTGGACGACCCGGAACCCGGCGATCTCGTCCCCGTCCTCCACGGTCCCGGCGATCTGGACCGGCCCGCCGTCCCAGTGGCGCAGCAGCGGGCCGAACAGCGGCCGCGCGTACGGGGGCAGAAGCTCGAGGTGGAAGTAGTGCGCGCCGCCGTCGCCCTCGGCGTCGGCCTTGTCGGCGGGATGGCAGTAGACCGGGGCGCCGAGGGCGGGGGCGGCGCCGCGGTGGTCCTGGTGGGCGTGGCCGAGCACGACGCGCTTGATCCCGCCGAGCCGCGCGGCGGCGGCGCCGATGCTGCGGGCCATCGAGGCGATCCCGGCGTCGAAGACGGTGATCTGGTCGCCGTCCTCGATCAGGTAGACGTTCATCGTCTTGGCCGGAAACCCGCCGCGGATCAGCCAGACGCCGTCGGCGACCCGCTCGGGCGCCGAGGCCGCGAGCTTGCCCCCGATGCGCGTCTTGGCGTTGAACGCCGACTTCATCCGCAGCTCCGCCGGCGAGTCGGCGGGCGGCAGCAGGCCGAGCTGGCGCAGCAGGCCGACTCCGTCCGAGTAGGCGACGTTCGAGACGATCAGGCCGTCGGCGACGGTGAGGACGTCGCAGCCCTGCAGCGCGATCCTGGCTCCGGTGGGCTCGACGCCCATGAAGGCGCCCGGCCCGGCGAACGTCGCGTCGGCGCGCCAGCGCACGGTCACCGTGTCGCCGTGCTCGACGAACTGCTCGACCTGGAAGTCGAAGTCCGGAAAGGCGCCGAAGATCTCGCCGAAGTACGCCGTCAGGCCCTCGGGGACGGTGAGGTCGGCGAGCCCGACCAGCACCTCGCTGCCGCCGGGCCTCCAGCAGGCGGCCATCCGTTCGACATCCCGCGCCGCGACGGCGTCGAAGTAGCGGCGCACGACGGCGCCGGCGGTGGTCTCCGTGGTGTCGGCCTGCTCGGTGGCGGTGTCGGTCATGCGTTCCCTCCAGATTCGCCGGACGAGATGAGTGATTCCCAATCCCCGCGCACGCCCTGGCGGCGCCGATCGGTTCCTGACGGCGTCCTCGGGCTTGCCCATGCCACCAGCATGGGCAAGCCCTGCGTCCTTGGCAGGAACCGCCGGCGCCCCCATTGCGCACGCGCGGATTGGGAATCAATCATCTAGCGGCGAGGGTATCGTGCCGCGCCGTGTCCGCACCCGCCCGCAAGCGCGAGCTGGGGCGCGGGGAGCGGCTGCTCCCCGGCGTCTGGCGCCTGCGCCTGCCGCTGCCCTGGCCCGGCGTCCCGCACTGCAACGCCTGGGCGGTCGCCGCCGGCGACGGCATCGTCCTGTTCGACACCGGCATGCACGAGCCCGGCTCGCTCGCCCATCTTGAGCGGGCCCTCGCCCAAGTCGGCCTGTCGCTGGACCACGTCCGCCTGATCGTCTGCACGCACGCCCACTCCGACCACTACGGTCAGGCGGCGCCGATCATGGCCCGCGCGGGCTGCGAGCTGTGGATGCACCCGAACCACCGCCACATGACCGAGGCCGCTGCCGATCCCGAGGCGGCGCTGGCCCGCCGGCTCGAGGTCGCCCGCCAGAGCGGCGTGCCCGAGGCGCCGCTGCGCCGCTACGCCGAGGCGCGCAAGGGCCAGGGCATCGGCATCGCCGAGATCGTCGAACCCGACCGCGACCTGCTCCCCGGCGTCGAGATCACGACCGACCTCGGCGCCTGGACGGTCCACGAGACGCCGGGTCACGCGCCGTCGCACGTCTGCCTCTTCCAGCCGGAGCACCGCCTGCTCATCTCGGGGGACCACCTCCTCGGCCGGGTCTCGCTCTACTACGACTACGGCTGGACGCCCGACCCGGCGGGCGAGTTCCTGCACTCCCTCGACGTCGTGGACGCGCTGGACGCCCGGCTCTGCCTTCCCGGCCACGGACGCTCCTTCGCGGACGTCCACGCCCACGTGGAAGCCAACCGTGCGCTGGTCGCAGAGCGGATCGCCGCCGTTGCCGCGGCGCTCGCTGCCGGCCCGCGGACCGCGGTCGAGATCGTCCCCGAGGTCTACGGCCAGCAGCTCACGCCGATGACGGCGGCGTGGTGGCTGTCGGAGACGCTCTGCTACCTGACCCATCTCGAGCGGGCGGGGCGGGCCCGCCGCCTCACGGCCGCCGACGGCTCGGAGCGGTGGGAAGTCGTGGCCGGGGAGGCGCCGTCGCCCCGTCAGGATGCGGCCGACCACGCGGCGTAGGCGGCCGCCGCAGCCCGTCCACGGCGGCCTCGTAGAATCGCCCGATGCGCATCGACGACGCGCTCGCCGCCGCCGAGGAGCCCTGCTTCTCGTTCGAGTTCTTCCCGCCCAAGACCGAGGCGGGCGAGCGCAGCCTGTTCGACGCGCTGGACGCCCTGCGCACGCTGCAGCCGGCGTTCGTGTCGGTGACCTGGGGCGCGGGCGGCTCCACCCGCGAGAAGACGATCCGCATCGTCTCCCAGATCCGCGAGCGCCACGGGCTCGAGGCGATGGCGCACTTCACCTGCGTCGGCGCGACGACCGACGACCTGCACGCTGCGGTCGAGCAGATGCACGATGCCGGAATCGAGAACGTGCTGGCGCTCCGCGGCGACCCGCCGCAGGGCCAGGACCGCTTCGAGCCGGTTCCCGGCGGCCTGGCGCACGCCAGCGAACTCGCGGCACTGGTCGCCGAGCACTACCCGGTGTGCGTCGCCGGGGCGTGCTACCCCGAGATCCACCCGGAGGCCGACAGCCTCGACGCCGACCTCGCCAACCTGCGCCGCAAGGTCGACGCCGGCGTCTCGGTCCTCATCACGCAGCTGTTCTTCGACAACGGCGCCTACGACCGGTTCGTGTGCGAGGCGCGCGCCCGCGGCATCGATACCCCGATCATCCCGGGCATCATGCCGATCGCCAACGTCGAGCAGATCAAGCGCTTCACCTCGATGTGCGGGGCAACGATTCCGCCCGCGCTGATGGCGGCGCTCGACGAGCGCGCCGACGATGCCGAGGCGGTCGCCGAGCTCGGCGTGGCCTACGCGACGCTCCAGTGCGCCGAACTGCTGGCGCGCGGCGCGCCCGGCATCCACTTCTACACGCTCAACCGCTCGCCGGCGACCCGGGCGATCCTGTCGGCGCTCAAGCTCCTGCGCCCCTGGGATCCGGCGGGTGCCTACGCCGCGGGCGGCGCGGCCGCGCCGCCGGCCTGAGCGTCCCTGTCGGGCAGCGGCTCGATGGGGAGGGCGTGCGCGACCACGGGGCGGCCGTCGCGGCTGTAGGAGACGTCGACCTTGTCGTCGCGGCCGTAGGTCCCGATGCCCCAGGCGCCCAGGAACCACCGCCAGAACCCGAGCTTGCCCTCCTGCACGAGTTCGCGGTCGAAGAGCAGCGCGCCGCCGGCGACGCGGTAGTCCGTGCCTTCGGCCTGAAGGACTCCGTTGACGTAGACGTCGAACGGCGGCACGACGGCAGGCGGCAGGGTGACGCGCGAGCGGGGCATCGCGCCGCAGCGTAGCGCCGCCGGGGGTGGCGGCTACCCTGCGGCTGCCGTGGAGATCGCCTACTCGATTCGCCGCTCGGACCGCGCCCGCCGGGTGCGGGTGACCGTCGCACCCACCGGGGACGTGGAAGTCGTGCTGCCGCGGCGGGCCGGAGAGCGGGATGCGCGCGCGGCGGTCCGCGAGCTGCGGCCGTGGATCGAGCGGCGCCTGGCCGCCCAGGACCGCGCCCGCGCCGACTTGGCGCTGCCGCCCGGAATGGTCAGGTGCCTGGACGAGCGCCTGGCGGTCGTGCCCGAGGCCGGCCGCACGCGGGCCCATCGCCGTGGCGGGGAGATCCTCGTCCCCGCCGGCCCCGGCGGCCCGGCGGCGCTGGAGCGCTGGTACCGCCGGACGGCCCGGGCCGAGATCGCCCCGCGGCTCGACGCGGCCTGCGCCGCCGCCGGCACCACGTACCGGCGGCTGGCGATCCGCGGCCAGCGGACGCGCTGGGCAAGCTGCGCTCCGGACGGAACGATGAGCTTCAACTGGCGCCTGCTGCTGGCCCCCGAGCCGATCCTGCAGACCGTCGTCTGGCACGAGGTCTGCCACCTCGAGATCCCGGACCACTCGCCGCGGTTCTGGGCGCTCCTGGCCCGCCGCCGGCCCGAGCACCGCGAGCACGAGGCGTGGCTGCGCCGCTACGGCGCCGCGCTCACCCTGCCATGAGGTCCGTCAAGGCCCGGCGCAGCGCGTCGAACGCGGTCTCGCCGGGGCGGGCGTCGACGGCGCGCCGGCGCAGGCGGCCGGTGTAGGCCTCCGACGACGCGTCGCCGCGCAGGTCGACGCCGCCGCGCAGCCCGTTCGGTCCGGTGATCTCGCCGCGGGCGACCACCTGCTCAGCGGGCGTGAACGACCGGACGAGCTTGAGGTCGATCGGCTGGCGCCGGGCGCCCGGGACGATGCCGTCCATCTGCGTCTCCAGCGCGTCCACCGCCTCGCCGACGGCCTTGAATCGCGCCTTCGTAACCCGCGGGCCGTGGCGCAGCGTCAGCGTGAACGGGCCGCGGTCGCGCACGGCGCCATCATGCCACCCCGCTGGCCGGCCCTGGCGCCGCCGGCCGCGCCATCCGCGCAGCCGCGCGCTCGGCGGCGGGCACGAGCGCCGCCGCGGGCACCGGCTCGCCGAGGAGGAAGCCCTGGGCGGCATCGCAGCCCTCGCCGAGGAGGATCTCGAGCTGCTCGAGGCGCTCGACGCCCTCGGCCACCGTCCGCAGGCCGAGCGACTGCCCGAGCCGCAGCACCGCGCTGACGATCGCCCGCGCGCCGGCGTCGGCATCGAGGTCGGCCACGAAGGAGCGGTCGATCTTCACGATGCTGACGGGCAGCCGCCGCATCCGGTCCAGCGACGAGTACCCCGATCCGAAGTCGTCCAGCGCGATGGCCATGCCGAGGTCGGCCAGGTCGCCCATGGCGGCGACCGTGACCGCGGGGCTGCCCATCGCCGTCGACTCGGTGATCTCGACGGCGAGCCAGGCGGGCTCGACCCCCTCGCGCCGGAGGCGCTCGGCGACGAGCGCGGCGAACCCCGGCCGGCGCAGCTGGCGTGCGGAGAGGTTGAAGGCGACGCGGTGGCAGTGGCCCGCGGCCCGCCAATCCAGCGTGTCGCGGCACACCTCGCCGAGCACCCAGTCCCCGAGGGCGTCGATGAGGTCGCTGGACTCCGCCAGCGGGATGAACTCGGCCGGACCGACGAGGCCGCGCTCTGGGTCGCTCCAGCGCACGAGCGCCTCGGCGCTGGTCAGCTGCAGGCCCGGGAGCTCGAAGATCGGCTGGTAGTGCAGGACGAGCTCGCCCGCGTCGATCGCGTCTCGCAGGCGCGACGTGCGCGAAAGCCGCTCGCGCGGATCCTCCGTCACCTCGGTGTAGACGGCCGCGCGCCCGCGCCCGGCGTGCTTGGCCTGATACATGGCCGCGTCGGCGTGGCGGAGCAGGGCATCGGCATCGTCGGCATCGCGGGGAAACAGGCTGATCCCCGTGCTCGCGCCGACGTGAAACGAGGCGCCGGCGATCAGGAACGGCTCCGACAGCGCCGTCCCGAGGTCGGTCGCGATCGTCTCCGCGGCGGCCCGCGCGTCGCCTTCGAGCCCGGTGGCCAGCAGCAGGAACTCGTCGCCGCCGCGCCGGGCCAGGACGTCGCCGGCCCGGACTCGCCGCCGCAGCCGGTCGGCGACCCAGCGCAGGAGGTCGTCGCCCGCGGCGTGGCCGAAGCCGTCGTTGACGAGCTTGAAGTCGTCGAGGTCGATGTAGAGGAGGGCGATCCCCAGGCCCGAGCGCCGCGCCTGGGCGAGCGCCACGTCGAGGTGTTCCTCCAGCAGGGTCCGGTTGGGCAGCCCGGTGAGCGCGTCGTAGTAGGCGAGCCGGCTGATCTGCTGCTCGGCCCGGCGGCGATCGGTGACGTCGACGAACGAGCACACCACCCCCAGCGGGCGTCCGTCGTGGGCGGGCAGCGGCTGGTAGTTGACCGACACCCAGCGTTCCGAGCCGTCCCGGCGCAGAAGGCGGCAGGTCACCTCGCGCGAGGCGATCCCCCCGCGGATGGCGAGCGTCTCGCGCGCGTTCTCCGGAGTGATCGGGGTGCCATCTTCGAAGAACATCCGCACGCCGGGGAGCGGCGCCGTCCCGCCGATGATCTCGTCGACCGGCACCCCGCTGATCCGCGCCGCGCTCGCGTTGGCCTCGACGTAGCGGCCCGTGCGGTCCAGGACGACCACGCCCTCGTCGAGGGCGGCAACGATCGAACGGTTCAGGCGTTCGCTCGATCGCAAGGCGTCCTCGGCCTCCCGCTGTCGAGTGACGTCGATGAGCACGCCGGCCGTCGAGGACGGCCGACCTGCGGCGTCGCGAATCACCCGCTCCAGTTCGCGCAGCCACACGACGCGTCCGTCGGCGGCGATCATCCGCCAGGTGCGGTCGAGCAGTCGGTGGGCGCCGGCGCCGTTCTCCCAGATCCACGCCTCGTTGCGCTCGACCTCGCTGCGGTCGTCCGGATGCATGATCCGGTACCAGAGATCCTGGTCGGCGAGGAATGCCTCCGGCGGATAGCCCAGGATGTCCATCACCTGGGGGCTGACGTAGGTGAGCGGAAAGCCCGGCTCGAAGCGGGTCGCGTAGCTGATCGCCGGCACGATTCCGACGAGCGCGCGGAAGAACTCCGATGCCTGGGTGCCGGACGGAGATGGCTCCTCGGGCGGGGGCGGCCCTCCTGGCGCGCTCTTGCTCACAGGTGGAGTATGCCGCCTGATGCGGGGTTCTCAGCGCCGGTCGATCTCCACGTACTCGCGCCCGCGCGCACCGACGTAGATCTGGCGCGGCCGGGAGATCTTCTGCTCGGGATCGTCCACCATCTCCAGCCACTGCGCGATCCAGCCGCTCGTGCGCGGGATGGCGAACATCACCGGGAACATCGCCACGGGCATTCCGAGCGCCTCGTAGATGAGCCCCGAGTAGAAGTCGACGTTCGGGTAGAGCTTGCGCGAGACGAAGTAGTCGTCCTCGAGCGCGATCTTCTCGAGCTCGACCGCGATGTCGAGGAGCGGGTCGGTCCCGGTCACGGCGAAGACGTCGTCGCAGGCGCGCTTGATGATCTTCGCCCGCGGGTCGTAGTTCTTGTAGACGCGGTGACCGAACCCCATGAGCCGCTCGTTGCCGGCCTTCACGCCTTCGATGAACCCCGGGACGTTCTCGATGCGCTCGATCCGGCGCAGCATCCGCAGGACCGCCTCGTTGGCGCCGCCGTGCAGCGGGCCGTACAGGGCCGCCACGCCGGCCGCCACGGCCGAGTAGGGGTCGACCCGCGAGGAGCCGACGCTGCGGACCGCGCTCGTCGAGCAGTTCTGCTCGTGGTCGGCGTGCAGGATGAAGAGCACGTCGAGCGCCCGCTCGAGCCGCGGATCGGGCTCGTACTTCAGCTCGGTCATCTTGTAGAGCATCCCCAGGAAGTTGCCCGGGTAGTTGAGGTCGTTGTCGGGATAGACGTAGGGCTGGCCGTTGGAGTGGCGGAAGGCGAAGGCGGCGAGCGTGGGCATCTTCGCGATCAGCCGAATGACCTGGAGGTAGCGCTTCGCCTGGTCGGCGGTGAGGTTGGCGTCGGGGTAGAAGGTCGAGAGCGCGCCCACCGACGCGAGGAGCATGCCCATCGGATGCGCGTCGTAGCGGAACCCCTGCATGAACGCCTTGATGTTCTCGTGCACGAACGTGTGGATCGTGATGAGGTGCGTCCACTCGTCCAGCTGGGCCTGCGTCGGGAGTTCGCCGTGGATGAGCAGGTAGGCGACCTCGAGGTAGGTCGAGCGCTCGGCGAGCTGCTCGATGGGGTAGCCGCGGTACTCGAGGACCCCGTGCTCGCCGTCGAGGAACGTGATCGCACTGCGGCAGGACGCGGTGTTCATGAACGCCGGGTCGTAGGCCATGAGGCCGAAGTCGTCGTCCCTGACCTTGATCTGGCGAAACGCGGTGGCGCGCACGGTGCCGTCCTCGATCGGAACCTCGTACTCGCGCCCGGTTCGGTTGTCGAGCACCGTCAAGCTGTCGCGCGGCTCGGCTGCGCCCGGGCCGGCAGGGTGCTCCGTGGGGGTCTCGGTGCTCATGGCCGCTCCTCGTCGTGACGTGTACCGGAGTGTTTACCGGATCGGCACGTCCCGTCGATCACGCAAAGCCCGGGTTCCTCCGTGGGTGCGGACTCACCGGCGCTTCCAGCCGCCGCCGAACAGGCGCCGGATCCGCCCCGCCTTCGGGTCGGCGTGGAACTCGGGCGGGCCGTCCTCGGGCGCGGGCAGCCCGGCGGCCGCGGCGGCGTCGATCGTCGCCGTCACCCGGCGCTCGGCGATCCGCCCCACTTCGGGGGCGTCGAGGAACCGCTCGCCGGCGCCGGTGGCGATCACGATCCCGTCGAAGATGTGCTCGCGCTCGTTCTCGAGCACGCGCGCGACCGTCCCGATCTCGACGCCGTCGGCGCTCACGACCGGCGTGCCCGGCCCCAGCAGCTTGTAGGAGATCGCGTGCCCGTCGTCCTCGGTCATCGCCGGAGCGAGTCTGCCAGACGGCGCGGGCCGAGGAGCTACCGCGCGGCGCTCGTGGCCGGACCGCCCTCGTAGCGGCTCTCGGTTGCGCCGGACTGGTCCTGGTAGTGGCTGCCGAGGGCCGGATCGCCGTACGGGCGCAGTGCGGGGCGGTCGAGCGTCATGAACGACAGCTGCGCGATCGGGAGGCCGGCGGACAGCTCGATCGGGACGCGCATCAGGTTGTTGAACTCGAGCGTCAGCGCCCCGCGCCAGCCCGGATCGCAGAACCCGGCGGTCGCGTGCACGATCAGGCCGAGCCGCCCGATCGACGACTTCCCCTCCACGCGGGCGACGATGTCGTCGGGCAGTTCGACGCGCTCGAGCGTCGTGCCCAGGCAGAACTCGCCCGGGTGGATCACGAAGGTCTCGTCGGGGCCGATCACGACCTCCTCGGTCAGTCCCGGAGGGGGCGTGCGGAGGTCGACCGAGGTGACCCGGTGGTTGTGGAACACACGGAACGAGTTGCCGAGCCGCAGGTCGACGCTGGCGGGCTGGACCATCGCGGGATCCCACGGATCGAGGCGGATGCGGCCCTCCTGGACGAGGCGGATGATCGTGCCGTCCGAGAGGGCAGAGACGGGCGAGGGCATGGGCGGAGTCTGTCAGGGCCGGCGGCGGGCCGGCACCCCTCGAACCCGCTCGCAGCGGCAATCGGTCAGCGGTCCAGCGAGCGCGAACGGGCGATGGCTCGCCGAACGCGCGCCGGCGGCACCGGCAGGGGGTCGCCGTGCGGGCCCCGCCGCGGATGGCGCGGCAGCGGCGGACGCGGGTGCCGGCGCTTGGAGCCGCCGTCGCTCCCGCCGCCCTCGCCGGCGGGGTCGGGCTCGGCCTTCACCGCCCACCAGACGATGTACAGCAGCCCGGCGACCGGGATCTTCAGCACGACCATCATCCACAGAAACGTCCAGCCCACGGCGGCGATCCTACTCGCCGACCGGTGCGGCGTCGAGGCGCGGCGGAGCGGCGGCCCGCCCAGTCGCGGTCGGCATCATCCCCGCAGCGCCAGCGCCGCCATCTCGAACTGCGTGATCGCCTGCAGGCGCTCGACCCGGTGGGTGATCTCCGCTGCGGTCAGGCGCCGGACCCGCTCGGTGCCGAACTCTTCGACGTTGAACGACGCCAGCGCCGTGCCGTAGGCCATGGCGCGCTTGAGCAGCGCCGGCGTGACGGGTTCGTCAGCGTGCGCGGCGATCGTGCCGACGAAGCCGCCCGCGAAGCTGTCGCCGGCGCCGGTCGGATCGAAGACGGAGTCGAGCGGGAACGCGGGGAGCGCAAAGAAGACGTCGTCGGTGAAGAGGGCGGCGCCGTACTCGCCCTGCTTGGCCACCACGATCATCGGCCCCCACGACAGGACCTCCCGCGCGGCCCGCACGAGGTTCGGCTCGTCGGTCAGCATCCGCAGTTCGGCGTCGTTGAGCAGCAGGCAGTCGACCCCGGCGATCGTCTGGATCAAGGACGGGCGGGCCGTCTCGATCCACAGGTTCATCGAGTCCATCGCGACGAACGCGGCGCCGGTGCACTGCTCGCGCACGTCGCGCTGCAGGTCGGGCTGGATGTTCGCGAGGAAGAGGACGTCGCACGCCCGCGACGCCGATGAGAGCTTGGGCTGGAACTCGCCGAAGACGTTGAGCTGCGTGTTGTCGGTGTGGGCCGTGTTGAGGTCGTAGCCGTAGTGCCCCCGCCAGAAGAACGTCCGGCCGCCGGCGACGCGCTCGATGTCGTCGGTCTGAACGCCGCGCTCGTGGAGCACCGCCAGTTCGTCGGGCCCGAAGTCGTCCCCGACCGGACCGACCACGCGCACGTCGGTGAAGAACGAGGAGGCCAGCGAGAAGTGGACGGCCGATCCGCCCAGCATCCGCTCGCGCTCGCCGAACGGCGTGCGCACGGCGTCGAAGGCGATCGATCCGACGACGGTGAGGCTCATGCGGATGGGGCGGCGGGCGGGCGCACGCCCGGCACGCTATCCAACGCCGGGGGACGGCGGCCAGTAGGGTCGGCGGGCGTGCGGGCGATCCAGATCACCGAGTTCGGCGGTCCCGAGGTGCTGCGGCTCGTCGACGTGCCGCCGCCGGCGGACGCCGAGGGGATGGTCCGCATCCGCGTCGCGCGGGCGGGGATGAACTTCGCCGACACCCACCAGCGCGAGAACGACTACCTGGCACCGGCGCAGCTCCCGATGATTCCGGGCGGCGAGGTCGCCGGCGTGCGGGCCGACACCGGCGAGCGGGTCGCGGCGCTCTGCACCGGCGGCTACGCCGAGGAGGCCCTCGCGCCCGCGGCCCTGACCTTCCCCATTCCGGACGGCGTCGAGGACGGGCAGGCCGTGGCGATGCTCGTCCAGGGCCTGACCGCCTACCACCTCTACGTGACCTCGGCTCAGATCCGCCCCGGGGAGTCGGTGGTGATCCACGCCGCGGCCGGCGGGGTCGGGACGCTTGCCGTGCAGCTCGGCAAGCCGCTCGGCGCGGGCCGGTCATCGCCGTGGCCTCGACCGAGGAGAAGCGCGCGCTGGCGCTTGCGCTCGGCGCCGACGCCGCGATCGACGCCTCGCCGGAGGGCATGAAGGAGCGCATCCAGGAGGCCAATGGCGGCGCGAAGGTGGACGTCGTCTTCGAGATGTCCGGCGGCGAGGTGTTCGACCAGTCGCTTGCCGCGCTCGCGCCGTTCGGGCGCCTCGTGACCTACGGGATGGCGTCGCGCGCACCGAACACGGTCGTCTCGGGCCAGCTCATGCGCACGAGCCGGGCAGTCGTCGGCTTCTGGCTCGTCCACTGCCTCGGACGTCCGCAGATGGTCGATGCGGCCCTCGCCGACCTGTTCGGGCGCATCCAGCGCGGCGAGCTCGAGGTCGTCGTGGGGAAGACCTACCCCCTCGGGCAGGTCCAGCAGGCCCACGAGGATCTCGCCGCGCGGCGCACCACCGGCAAGCTGCTCCTCGATCCGTCCGCGTAGCCGGCCCGCGGGGGGTGCTGCGGGCCGCTCGCGATCGGAACTCGCGGGCCGCCCGTGGTCGGATCCGGCGGGCCGCCCGTGGTCGGATCCGGCGGGCCGCCCGTGGTCGGATCCGGCGGGCCGCTCGTGGTCGGATCCGGCGGGCCGCTCGTGGTCGGATCCGGCGGGCCGCTCGTGGTC
>CAZEKK010000021.1:0-381 GCA_964512905.1 uncultured Solirubrobacteraceae bacterium | reverse complement strand
GGATCTCGCGACCGCCCGCGATCGTGAATCCGCGGTCGCCGAGCCCGGCAGCCAGCAGGTGCGCGTGCCTTCCGGGTCAGTGCTGTGGCAAAGCGCGCTCCGCACTGGCGTGCCGCCGGGCGCGCGCGCAGCCTGGGCCTGGAACGTCCCACTGTGCGTCGATCCAGGCCCAGGCTCACGCAGCGGCCCCGCGCGGGGCGCCGCGCGTCGGGAACCGGCACGCGTTCGTGACGCGAGCACGGCCGGAGTGACTCGGGACTGCGGGGCGTGAAGCCCGAGCGCTCTGCGGCGGGTGGGGCGCAGCGGCGCGGCTGGGACGCGGCGGCGCGGGTGGGGCGCAGCGGCGCGGCTGGGACGCGGCGGCGCGGGTGGGGCGCAGCG
>CAZEKK010000020.1:14342-18137 GCA_964512905.1 uncultured Solirubrobacteraceae bacterium | reverse complement strand
CCTGGTGCTGGAGGAGGTACGGCGACGTCTCGGCGGCGAGGCGGTTCGGCATCCGCGCAGGCTACTTGGCTGGGGGGCAGCGTCGGATAAGGTCGGTCGATCCGACCAAAGAGAGGTAGCTGACCCGTGTCCCACCACCGCGAAGCCGTCACGGCGCTCGGCGCCCCCGCGGCCATCGGCCCGTACTCGCACGCCGTCGCGTCCGCCGGACTCCTGTTCTGCTCCGGCCAGATCCCGCTGGATCCCGAGAGCGGCGAGCTCGTCGGCGCCACGCCGGCCGAGCAGGCCCGCCAGTGCCTGGAGAACCTCGGGGCGGTCTGCGCCGCGGCCGGCACGACGCTCGCCGATGCCGTGCGCCTGACCGTCTACATGACCGACCTCGGGGCGTTCGCCGACGTCAACGAGGTGTACGCCGAGTTCTTCACCGGCGGCGAGCCGCCGGCACGCGCCGCGGTGGGCGTGGCCGCGCTCCCGAAGGGCGCCCAGGTCGAGATCGACGCCGTCGTGGCGCTGACCGACGGGTGAGGAGGCCACCAGTGGTTGCTCGCGGAGGTACGGTCGTGACTGGGCGGCAGCTGGCGGCGGCTGGCCAGGACGCAGATCCGAAGGCATGCCCGGGGCATGCCGAGGGTCGAGGACGCAGCCAGGCGGCGATCAGCGGCCGCTTCAGGCGCGAGCGTACCTGCGGGGGCGACCACCCGTGCTGACCCTGCCCGAGATCACCGACGACGCGATCGCCCGGGCGCGTGAGGCGGGCCGCGACGAGGTCCGCCGCACCCCGGTGCTGATGTCGCGCACCGCCGCCGCCGTCTCGGGTGCGCCGCTTGCGCTCAAGGCCGAGAACCTCCAGCGGACCGGGTCGTTCAAGCTCCGAGGCGCCCTGGCCAAGCTCGCCGCCCTCGGCGACGATGCGGCCAACGGCGTCGTCGCGGGCAGCGCCGGCAACCACGCGCAGTCGCTCGCCTACGCCGCCCGCGCCCGCGGCGTGCGCTGCGAGGTGTTCATGCCACCCGACGCGCCGATCGCGAAGTCCGAGGCGGTCGCCGAGCTCGGTGCGATCGTCCACCAGCAGGGCGCGTCGGTCTCGGAGTGCGTGGAACTGGCCCGTGCCCGCAGCGCCGAGGCGGGCCTGGTGTTCGTCCATCCGTTCGACGATGCCGACATCATCGCGGGACAGGCCACGCTCGGGCTCGAACTCGTCGAGCAGATCGAGGATCTCGCCAAGGTCGTGGTTCCCCTGGGCGGCGGCGGCCTGGCCTGCGGGACGGCGATCGCCGTGAAGCGGGCCCGGCCCGACTGCGAGGTCATCGGCGTCCAGGTTGCCGGCTGCGCGCCCTACCCGGCCTCGCTGGAGGCGGGCGAGCCGCGCCCGGCCGCCAGCGCGAGCACCATCGCCGACGGCATCGCCGTCAAGCGGCCCGGCGATCTGACGCTGCCCCTGGCGACGCACTGGCTCGACGGCGTCGTGGTCGTCGCGGACGAGGAGGTCGCCGACGCGATGGTCCACCTGCTCGAGCGCTCCAAGCTCGTGGTCGAGGGGGCGGGCGCCGTCGGCGTCGCGGCCCTGCGCGCCGGGCACGTCGCGCCGGCGGCGGAGGGCCGGACGGTGGCCGTCCTGTCGGGCGGGAACGTCGACGTCGGGCTGCTGGCGATGGTCGCGCGCCGCCACGAAACCGAGTCCGGCCGGCGCCTGGCGCTCTTCACCCGGGTGCCGGACCGCCCCGGCGGCCTGGTCGCGATGCTCGAGCGCGTGGCCGCGGAGGGCGGCAACGTCGTCGAGGTCAGCCACGTGCGCGAGGGCGTCGACCTGCCGCTCCGCGAGACCGGCATCCAGCTCGTCGTCGAGACGCGCGGCCGCGCGCACGCCGACGGCCTGCTCGCCGCGCTGCGCGCGGAGGGCTACGAGACCCGCGTCCTGGCCTGACCGGGCGGCCCGCGCCGGCGGGCCGGCGTCCGGACCGCGCGGATGCGAAGGTTCGCCCGGGATGGAGACCGGAGCGATCATCGCAGCGTCCGGCGCGCTCCTGGCTGGAGCGCTGGCCATGTCGCTCATCGCCGGCCGCCTGCGGATGCCGAGCCTGCTGCTGCTGCTCGGGCTCGGCATGGTGCTCGGCAGCGACGGCCTCGGCTGGATCGACTTCAGCGACTACGAGCTCGCCCAGAACGCCGGCGTCGCCGCCCTGGCCCTGATCCTGTTCGAGGGCGGGCTCACCGCCGGCTGGCGGACTATCCGCCCGGTGCTGGCGCCCGCCGCAACGCTCGCCACCGCGGGAACGCTGCTCACCGCCGCGATCACCGGGCTCGCAGCACAATGGCTGTTCGACTTGTCTCTGCTCGAGGGACTGCTGATCGGCTCGATCATCTCCTCGACCGACGGCGCGGCGATCTTCGCGCTCCTGCGCGGCTCGACGCTGCGCAAGCGGCTCGCGCACACGCTGGAGGGCGAGAGCGGCTTCAACGACCCGGTCGCCGTCCTGCTCGTGATCGGCTTCGCCGACTGGCTGCGCCTGCCGGACTACGGGCTCGGCGACATGGCGCTGCTCTTCGGGGAGAAGATCGTGATCGGGGCCGCCGTTGGTGCCGCCATCGGGCTGATCGCCGCCCCGGCGCTGCGCCGCGCCCGCCTCGACTCGGCGGGCCTCTACCCGGTCGCCTCGCTGGCGATCGCGGCCCTCGCCTTCGGCCTGCCCGAGCTGATCGGGGGGTCGGGCTTCCTGGGCGTCTACGTCGCGGGGCTGCTGCTCGGGAGCGCGGCGATCCCGGCGCGGCGCACGATCACGGCCTTCCACGAGGGCCTGGCGTGGGTCTCGCAGCTCGTGCTGTTCCTCACGCTCGGGCTCCTGGTGTTCCCGACGCGCCTCGACGACGTCGCCGTCGACGGCACGATCCTGGCAATCATCGCCGTGGTCGTCGCCCGGCCGGTCGCGGTGCTGCTCACCGCCTGGCCGTTCGGGTTCTCGGTCCGCGAGCGCATCGTGCTCGGCTGGGCGGGGCTGCGGGGCGCGGTGCCGGTGGTGCTGGCCACGTTCCCCGTCGTCGACGGGCTGACCGGCAGCCGCGAGACCTTCGACATCGTGTTCTTCGCCGTGCTCCTCTCCACCCTGCTGCAGGGCACGACCTTCGAGGCGCTGGCCAAGCGCCTGGGCGTCACGACCAGCGAGCCGGCCCTCCCCCGTCCGCTGGCCGACGCCGGCACCGTGCGGCGGCTCGGCGCCGAGGTGGTGGAGTACCCGGTCGGCGCCGGCGACGCCGTCGTCGGCGCGCGGGTGCGCGACCTCGGGCTGCCGCGCGACGGCATGGTCAGCGTGATCGTGCGCGACGGCCAGGCGCTGCCGCCGCGCGGCTCGATGCGGGTCACCGCCGGCGACCGCCTGCATCTCATGGTGCGCGAGGAGGCGGCCCGCGGGCTTCCGCAGCTCCTGCACCGCTGGGAGCACGGCCCGATGGAGATCCCCGAGCGCCCGGCCCGGGTCCCGCAGGGCCGCCCGCCGGTCTTCTCGGTCCGGCCCTGGCAGGACGCCGACGGCGATCCGGGCGACCCGGACACGGTCCGCGGCCGCCCGGTCGCCACCCGCCTGCGGATGCGCCGCGATGCACCGGGTGCGCTCGTGGCGCTCGAGTCCGGCGAAGTGGCGGCGACCGGCGCCGTCGTCGTGACGGGCACGCCGCGGGCCGTCGGCGCCTACGCCCGCCAGCAGCGACGGACCGCGCGGACCGACGGCGAGCGGACGTGGTGGGAGGAGGTCGCCGGCGAGCTCGCGGGGTAGCGGGCATCTGGGGGTGCCTGCGCAGCCG
>CAZEKK010000020.1:8067-14242 GCA_964512905.1 uncultured Solirubrobacteraceae bacterium | reverse complement strand
CGCCGTCGGCGGTGCCCTAGCCTTCCGACGGATCCGCCGTCGTGTACGCCGCGCTGATGCCGCCGTCGACCAGGAACGTGGACGCATTCACGTAGGACGACTCGTCGCTGGCCAGGAACAGCGCGGCGTTCGCGATCTCGCCCGCCTCGGCGAACCGGCCCATGGGGACGTGGACCAGGCGACGGGCCGCCTGCTGGGGATCCTTCGCAAACAGGTCCGCCAGCATCGGCGTCGACACCGGCCCGGGGCACAGCGCGTTGACCCGCACGCCGCGGCGGGCGAACTCGACGCCGAGCTCGCGCGACAGCGCCGCCACGCCGCCCTTCGAGGCGGTGTAGGAGATCTGCGACGTGGCCGACCCCATCACCGCGACGACGGACGCGGTGTTGATCACCGATCCGCCGCCTCCCTCGAGCAGGTGGGGGATCCCGTGCTTGCAGCACAGGAAGACGCTGGTGAGGTTGACGGACTGCACCCGCTCCCACACGTCGCGGGGCGTCGTCAGCACCGACGCGTCGGCGACCGGCGAGATCCCGGCGTTGTTGAAGAGCACGTCGATGCGGCCGTAGGCGCCGCGCGTCCGGGTGTAGACGTCCGCGACTGCGGCCTCGTCGGTCAGGTCGGCCTGGATCGCCAAGTCGCCGGCCGCGCCCGGCGCGAGGTCGACGCCGACGACGGTGGCGCCCTCCGCTCCGAAGCGGCGTGCGGCCTGCGCTCCGATGACGCCTGCCGACCCGGTGACGACGCACACCTTGCCGTCCAGGCGGCCCACGTCACTCCTCCGTCGCGTAGAAGACGCTCTTGAGCTCGCTGTAGTGCTCGAGCGCGTGCGGCCCGAGCTCGCGACCGATGCCGGACTGCTTGAAGCCGCCGAACGGCCAGATCGGGCGCACGGAGTTGTTGGAGTTGATCGAGAGCACGCCGGTCTCGATCGCACGGGCCATCCGCAGCGCCCGGGCCCCGTCACGCGTCCAGATCGACCCCGAGAGCCCGTAGATCGTGTCGTTGGCCAGGCGGACCGCCTCCTCCTCGGTGTCGAAGGGGATGACCGCGGCGACCGGGCCGAAGATCTCCTCGCGCACCGCGCGATCGTCGAGCCCGACCGGCGACAGCACGGTCGGCGGGAACCAGTACCCGGGGCCCTCGGGCGTGGCGCCCTGGATCGCGATCGGCGCCCCGTCGGGCACGAACGACGCCACCTCGGACCGGTGGCCCGCGGAGATGAGCGAGCCCATCTCGGTGGCCTCGTCGAGCGGGTCGCCGACGGCGATGCCCTCCACGACCGGCGTCATCGCAGCGAGGAAGTCGTCGACCACCGGCCGCTGCACGAGGATGCGCGACCGCGCGCAGCAGTCCTGGCCTGCGTTGTCGAACACCGCCCACGGCGCCGCGCGGGCGGCCTCCTCGACGTCGGCGTCGGCGAAGACGATGTTCGCGGACTTGCCGCCGAGCTCCAGCGTCACCCGCTTGATCGTCCCGGCGGCGCCGGCGGCGATGCCCCGGCCGACCTCGGTCGATCCGGTGAAGGCGATCTTCGCGACGTCCGGGTGCTCGACGAACCGCTGCCCGACCGTGCGGCCCGGGCCGACCACGACGTTCAGGACGCCCTCCGGGATGCCGGCCTCGAGGGCGAGCCGCTCGAGCTCCAGCGCCGTCAGCGGGGTCAGCTCGGCCGGCTTGAGGACGATCGTGTTGCCCGCCGCCAGCGCCGGCGCGACCTTCCACGACGCGATCGCCAGCGGGAAGTTCCACGGCGTGATCAGCCCGACGACGCCGAGCGGCTCGCGGAAGGTCATCGCGACGCCGCCCGCCGCCGGGATCGTGTCGCCGAGCAGGCGCTCGGGGGCGCCGGCGTAGTAGCGGAAGACGTCGACGACCTGCCCGATCTCGCCGCGCGCGCCCGCGATCGGCTTGCCGGCGTTGCGGGCCTCGAGCCGGGCGAGGTCCTCGTGCCGGGCCGCGATGGCCTCGCTGAGCCGGGCCAGCAGCCTCGAGCGGTCCGTGGACGACACGGCACGCCAGGCCGGGAAGGCGGCCGCCGCCGCGGCCACGGCCGCATCGGCCTCGGCAACGCCCCCGCGCTGGATCTCGGCGAGCGGCTGCTCGGTGGCGGGCTCGAGAACGGTCAACGTGTCGGTCATGCCGCGCAGTCTGTCAAAGGTATGGCTGCTACACCATCACGTGGAGACGCCGCGGGCCGGCCCGTGCGAACGGGCCGGCCCGCGATCACGACAGCGCGCCGCCGCTACGGCGCCTCGGGGTAGGGCGGCGCCTCGCCGAGTTCGGCCTGCAGCGACGCCGCGTCCTCCTTCTTGGGCATGTGGAAGTGGCTCTTGCCGCTGGCGAACCACAGGATCGCGGCGAAGGCGATCACGAGGAGCACCGTGACGGGCGCGTAGTTGAACGCCTCCCACGTGAACTCGTCGTTCCACGGCACCGCGGCCGGCGAGAACGGCAGCGAGAAGATGATCACGCAGAGGATCACCCACACGATCGCGATCGGATTCAGCCACTTGTACTTCGAACCGAGCGTCCACGGCCCGCGTTCGAAGGACTCGCCCATCCGCCAGCGCAGGAACACCGGGATGACGTAGGCGATGTAGAGGCCGATCACCGCGATCGACACGACCGCGAAGAACGCGAACGGCACGCCGACGTCGTTGCCCTTGAGCGCCGGCAGCGTCATCACGAGCGCCCAGAAGCCGATGAACAGCACGGCCATGTACGGGACGCGGTGGTGGTTCAGCCGGGTCCAGACGCGGTGCCCCGGGATCGCGCCGTCGCGCGAGAACGCGAACGTCATCCGCGAGGCGCTCGTCACGCAGGACATGCCGCAGAACAGCTGGCCGACGACCGAGATGAGGATGATCGCCTTCGCCGCCCACGAGTCCAGGAAGATCGTGAACATCGTCGGGGTGTAGGCCCCGGCGTCCTGCGCGGCCTTGACGTCGGTGATCATGAACGTGATCGCCAGCAGCACGACCCAGCCGATCAGGCCCGAGTAGAAGACCGAGCGCCAGACGCCCTTCGCCGCGGCGGTCGAGGCGCCCTTCGTCTCCTCGGAGACGTGCGCCGACGCGTCGTACCCGGTGACGGTGTACATCGTCAGCAGGAAGCCGAGCGGCAGGACGTAGAGCCAGAAGAAGGCGCCGCTCGTCGCCCCGTCCTCGAAGCCGGAGTTGTTCAGGCGCTCGCCGAAGACGAAGCTGAAGTCGGCGTGCTTGTCGGGCACGAAGATCAGCAGCGCGATGATGATCGCGACGCCGACGACGTGCCACCACACCGAGATCGCGTTCAGCCGGCCGACCAGCGGCGAGCTGAAGATGTTGATCACCGTGTGCAGCGCGAGGATGAGGAAGAACAGCAGGAACGTCTCGCCGAGTATGTGCTTCGTGTCGGCGAAGTTCATGCCGAAGATCTCGACGCTGTAGACCCCGAAGAGCGCGTTGAGGAAGCCGGCGGCGGCGTAGTCGACCGACGCCACGACGGCGACGAGGCCGATGAGGTTGAACCAGCCGGTGAACCAGCCCCAGACGGGCCCGCCGAGCCGTGCCGACCACCAGTAGATCGCGCCTGCGGTCGGGTAGGAGGAGGCAAGCTCGGCCATCGAGAACGCCACCGTCAGGATGAGCGCGCAGATGATCGGCCAGCCCCACGAGATGGCGACAGGGCCGCCGTTGTTGAACGCCTGGCCGTAGGTCGTGAAGCACCCGGCAAGGATCGAGATGATCGTGAACGAGATCGCGAAGTTCTGGAACCCCGACCAGCCGCGGTTCAGATCCTGCTTGTAGCCGAGCTCGGCGAGCCGTTCCTCGTCGGTCTTCTGGACCGTCGCCTCTGTGCTGCTCATGCGGGTGCGCCCCTCCTCACGGGTGGCCGCGCTGCGGCGGCTGTGGCCTGAACGTCCTTCTCCCACGCAGGGCCGCGCGGCCAAAGGTCTGCCGGGCGGTCCACTGACCGGCAGACCCTATGCCGGTGGCCGGACGGATGTCAATGCGCCGAATGCGACCGTGCAGGGCGTTGCGGATCGACGCTCAGAGCCGCTCGAAGCCGCGGAAGAGCTCCCAGTCGGTCACCGCGGCGTCGAAGGCTTCGAGCTCGACCCGCGCGGTGTTGAGGTAGTGGTCGACGACCGCGTCGCCGAAGGCCGACCGCGCGGTCGCGCTCGCGCCGAACAGGTCGCGAGCGTCGCGCAGCGTGCCCGGAACCGTCGGCTTGTCCGACTCGTAGGCGCTCCCCTCGAGCGGCGGCTCGAGCTCCAGGCCGGCGTCGACGCCGTGCAGCCCCGCGGCGATCATCGCGCTGAGTGCGAGGTAGGGATTGACGTCCGCCCCGGGCAGCCGCAGCTCGAGGCGCTTGGCCGCGCCGTGGCCCACGACGCGCAGCGCGCACGTCCGGTTGTCGTGGCCCCAGGCGACCGCGGTCGGCGCGAACGAGCCCTTCGCGAACCGCTTGTACGAGTTGACGTTGGGCGCGTAGAAGAGCGTGAAGTCCGGCAGGCAGGCCAGCTGGCCGGCGAGGAAGGCATCGAACACCTCCGGCTGCTGCGCGAACAGGGCGCTCCCGCCCTCATCGCGGATCGAGAGGTGGATGTGGCACGAGTTGCCCTCGCGGGCGTCGTACTTCGCGATGAACGTGATCGCCATGCCCTCCTGCGCGGCGATCTCCTTGGCGCCGTTCTTGTAGACCGCGTGCTCGTCGGCGGCCTGCAGCACCGGGCCGTAGAGGAAGTTGATCTCGTGCTGGCCGAAGTTGCACTCGCCCTTGGAGTTCTCGACCTTCATCCCCGCGCCCATCATCGCGTTGCGGATGCGGCGGATGAGCGGCTCGACCCGGCTGGTGCCCAGCAGCGAGTAGTCGACGTTGTAGAGGTTGGCCGGCTCGAGGTCCTTGTAGCCCTGGTGCCAGGCCTCCTCATAGCTGTTGCGAAAGACGATGAACTCGAGTTCGGTGCCGGCGAACGCCGCCCAGCCGCGCTCGGCGAGACGGGCCATCTGCGCCTTGAGGATCTGCCGCGGGGAGGCCGGCACGTCGGTCCCGTCGTGCCACTGGAGGTCGGCCAGGCACAGCGCCGTGGCCTCGTGCCACGGGATCATCCGCAGCGTGCCGAGGTCCGGCGCCATCTGGAAGTCGCCGTAGCCGGTCTCCCACGACGCCATCTCGTAGCCCTCGACGGTGTCCATGTCGACGTCGACGGCGAGCAGGTAGTTGCAGGCCTCGGCGCCGTGCGCGCGCACGACCTCGAGGAAGTGCTGGGCCGTCAGGCGCTTGCCCTGCAGGCGGCCCTGCATGTCGGTGATGGCGAAGAGGACGGTGTCCACGGTCCCCTCCGCGACTTCGGTCTCGAGGTCGTCGATCGTCATGGGTTGAACCTAGTCACGCCACGGCCAGGGTGTCAACGCGACACGCGGGCCGGCGGCGGCGCGGTGTCGGCGGCCGCCGGCATCAGCCCCTCGAGGATGTGCTCGGTCCCGACGAGGTGCTGGCGGGCGAGCGCGGCCGCACCCCCGGCGTCGCGCCTGCGCAGCAGCGACACGAGGCGGCGGTGCTGGTCGTTGGAGCGCATCAGGACCTCCTCGGGGTGCGCGATGCGGGCGATGAGGTCGCTCATCTGGCCCTGGATCTCGGTCATCATCGCCACGAGGCGCGGCGAGTCGGCCGCCTCGGCGACCGCGATGTGGAACCGGATGTCGGCGCGCCGGTACTCCTCGAAGTCGTCGAAGTCCGCATCCTCGACCGCGGCCATGCGCTCCACCTGCGCGGCCATCGCGGCGAGATCCTCGTCGGTCCGGCGCTCGGCGGCGAGGATCGCCGCGCCGGCCTCGATGGCCACGCGCTCGTCGAGCACGTCGCGCGCCGCGCGCCCGAGGCGCGCCGGAGCGGTGCCGAGCGACGCGCCCCCCGACAGCGGCGGCGCCGCGCTGACGAAGGTGCCGCCGCCGCGGCCGCGCACCGAGGCCAGCAGGCCGCTCTGCACCAGCGCCGTGATCGCGGCCCGCAACGTCGAACGGCTGATCGAGAGCTGCTCGGCGAGTTCGCGCTCGGGCGGCAGGCGGGTGCCCGGCGCCAGGACGCCGGTGCGGATCGCCGTCCCCAGGCGCGCCACCGTCTCCTCGAACGTGCTCGGCGGCGCGACCGGCTCGAACACCGCGGCGATGGCGGGGCTGCGCTCCAC
>CAZEKK010000020.1:0-7967 GCA_964512905.1 uncultured Solirubrobacteraceae bacterium | reverse complement strand
CCGCCCCGACGTAGGGTCGCCAATGGGCTAGACCAATGGCGGCGGGGACGACACGGCAGGCGCTCACGGCGGCGCGGCGAGCACTCGGGCCGGCGTGGCTGCCCCGCGCCGACGTCGGGCCCGCGCACCGCCAGATCGAGCAGCGCCTGGCCGCGCGGATCGGGTCGGGCGAGCTCCCCGACGGCAGCCGTCTCCCCGGCGAGCGGGCGCTCGCCGAGGCGCTCGGCGTCAGCCGGATGACCGTTCGCCAGGCGCTCGCCTCGCTGGCCGCGCGCGGCCTCATCACGCGCGGCGTGGGCCGGGGCACGTTCGTCTGCCCGCCGCGCCTCGCCCACGACCTCACGCGGGTCGCCGGCTTCAGCGAACAGGTCCGCCGTGCCGGCCTGGAGCCGGGCGCCGACGTGCGCGCCGTCGCCCGGGCCGCCGCGCCGCCGGCGGCGGTGGCCGCCGCGCTCGGCTTGTCCCCGTCGGAGCGCGCGATCCGGATCCAGCGCGTGCGCACCGGCGGCGGGATCCCGCTCGCGCTCGAGGACTCCTGGCTTCCGGCCGACCGCTTCCCCGGCCTCGAGGCGCTCGACCTCACCGGCTCGATCTATGCGCTCATGCGCGACGCCTACGGCCTCGGCCCGGTCCGCGCCACCGAGGCCCTGGAGCCCGCCGTCGCCGCGGCCGCCGAGGCCAGCGTGCTCGGCGTCCGCCGCGGCGCGCCGCTCATGCGCATCGAGCGCACCGCCTACGCGGCGGCCGACATCCCCGTCGAACACGCCCGCGACCTGCACCGCGGCGAGCACGCCCGCTTCCTCGTCGACGTCCCCCGGGAGGTGCTGTCCCATGCCTGACACCCAGATCGCCGACCTCATCGCGCGGCTGGAGCCCGACCTCGGCCCGCTCCACGGCGACCCGCAGCCCCTCGACGGCGGCATCACGAACCGCAACTACCGCGTCCGGATGGGCGACGGCGAGTACGTGGTTCGCGTGGCCGGCAAGGACACCGGCCTGCTCGGCATCTCCCGCACGGCAGAGCGCGACGCCACGGCGGCCGCCGCCGAAGCGGGCGTGGCGCCGGAGGTCGCCGCCTTCCTCGAAGACGCCGGCTGCCTCGTGACCCGCTTCATTCCCGGTCGTCCGGTGACCGTCGCGGAACTGGCCGACGACGGCCCGCTCGGCGAGGTCGCGGCGGCGCTGCGGGCGGTCCACGGCGGGCCGCCGCTGCCCACGACCTTCGACGCCTTCCGCCTCGTGGAGGAGTTCCGAGCGACCACGCTTGACCGCGGCGGCACGATCCCCGCCGCGTACGACCGTGCCAAGGCTATCGCCGACGCGATCGAGCCGCTGATGGCCGGTCGCGAGCACGAGCCGGTCCCGTGCCACAACGACCTGCTCACCGCGAACTTCATCCACGACTCCGAGCGGGTGCGCATCGTCGACTGGGAGTACGCGGGCATGGGCGACCGCTACTTCGACCTGGCCAACCTCTCGATCAACAACGGCTTCGACGAGGGCGCCGACGAGCGCCTGCTCGCGCTCTACTTCCAGGAGCCGGGCACGGCCCGTCGGTTCGCCGGCCTGCGCCTGATGCGCGTCATGTCCGACTTCCGCGAGGCGATGTGGGGCGTGGTGCAGACGACCGTGTCCGAACTGGACTTCGACTACGCCGGCTACGCCGCCGAGCACTTCGAGCGGCTGCAGGAATCCGCCGCCGACCCCCGCTTCCGAACCTGGCTGGAGGACGCCCGTGGCCGTTGACCGCACCCCCCCGTCCCGCGCCCGCTGCGTGATCATCGGCGGCGGCGTCGGCGGCACCAGCATCGCCTACCACCTCGCCGAGCTCGGCTTCTCCGACACGGTGCTCGTCGACCGCAAGGAGCTGACGAGCGGATCGACGTTCCACTCCGCCGGCCTGGTCGGCCAGCTGCGCGGCTCGGTCTCGCTGACGAAGATGATGATGTACAGCGTCGACCTGTACCGGCGCCTCGGCGCCGAATCGGAGTTCGATCCGGGCTGGGTGCAGTGCGGCGGGATCCGGCTCGCGTCGTCCCCCGAGCGACTCGAGGAGCTGCGCCGCCAAGCCGGCTGGGGCAAGACGTTCGGCCTGCCGCTCGAGCTGATCGGCGCCCGGGAGGCGCAGGAGATGTTCCCGCTCATGGACACCGACGGGGTGCTCGGGGGGGCGTACCTCGCGACCGACGGCTACCTCGACCCGTCCCAGCTCACCTACGCGCTGGCCGACGGCGCCCGGCGCGGCGGCGTGCGCATCTACACGAACTGCCGGGTGACGGGGATCGACGTCGTCGACGGCCGCGTCGCCGGCGTCCGCACCGAGAAGGGCGACATCGAGGCCGAGATCGTGGTCGACGCCGGCGGGATGTACGCGGCCGAGATCGCCCGCATGGCCGGCGTGCGCGTGCCGATCATCCCGTTCGCGCACGAGTACCTCGTGACCCAGCCGTTCCGCGAGCGCACGCCGGGCCAGCACCTCCCGACGCTGCGCGACCCCGACCTGCTCATCTACTTCCGCGAGGAGGGCGGCGGCCTGGTCATGGGCGGCTACGAGCGCGACTCGGCGCCGTGGGCGCTGACCGGGCCGGGCGGGTTCGACGCGATCCCGCAGGACTTCAACGGCCGCCTCCTCGAGGAGGAGTGGGACCGCTTCGAGGAGATCGTCGAGAACTCGAAGCGGCGCGTGCCGGTGATGGACGAGATCACCGTCACCCGGCTCATCAACGGCCCCGAGGCGTTCACGCCCGACGGGGAGTTCTGCCTCGGCGAGAGCGAGGTCCGCGGCTTCTTCGTCGCCGCCGGCTTCTGCGCGCACGGGCTCGCCGGCGCGGGGGGCATCGGGAAGGTCATGGCCGAGTGGATCGTCGACGGCGAGCCGAGCCTGGACCTGTGGCACATGGACATCCGCCGCTTCGGCGACCACTACCGCTCGCCGTCGCACACGCTGGCCCGCGCCCGCGAGGTCTACGAGACCTACTACGACATCAAGTACCCGGGCTACGAACGCCAGGCCGGCCGGCCGCTGCGCCTCTCGCCCGCCTACGCCTGGCACCAGCACCACGGCGCCGCCTTCGGCGAGAAGTCCGGGTGGGAGCGCGTGAACTTCTACGAGTCCAACGCCGCGGCCGGCGACGAGTCGCTGCGGCCACGGGGCTGGGCGGGGATGCTGTGGTCCCCGGCGATCGGGGCCGAGCACCTCGGGACCCGCGCGGCCGCCGGCCTGTTCGACGAGTCGTCGTTCGCCAAGCTCGAGATCTCGGGGCCGGGCGCCGCGGCGTTCGTCGAGTCGCTGTGCGACAACACCGTCGCACGCGGAGTCGGACAGATCACCTACACGCAGATGCTCAACCGCCGCGGCGGCATCGAGTGCGACTTCACCGTCACGCGCCTGGCGCAGGACACGTTCGGGATCGTGACCGGCACCGCCTTCGGCAACCACGACCTCGGCTGGATCGCCAAGCACGCCCCGCGCGACGGCACCGTCCGGGTGGCCAACGTGACCTCGCAGCACGCCTGCTTCGGCCTGTGGGGGCCCAAGGCGCGCGAGATCCTCGCCCCGCTGACCCCGGCTGACCTCTCCAACGAGGCCTTCCCGTACATGACCGCGCAGGAGATCACGGTCGGCGGCGTGCCGGTCCGCGCCCTGCGGGTGACCTACGTCGGCGAGCTGGGCTGGGAGCTCTACTGCCCGACGGAGTACGGCGCGGGACTGTGGGCGATGCTCTGGGAGGCCGGCCGGCCGCACGGCATGGTGGCCGGCGGCTACAAGGCCATCGACACCCTGCGTCTCGAGAAGGGCTACCTCGTCTGGGGCGCCGACATCACGCCCGACGAGACGCCGTATGAGGCCGGCCTCGGCTTCGCGGTCAAGCTCGACAAGCCGGGCGGCTTCGTCGGCCGCGACGCGCTCGTCGAAGCCAGGGAGCGCGGTCCGCGGGTCAAGCTCGCCTGCCTGGCGCTGTCCGATCCCCGCTCGGTGGCGCTCGGCAACGAGCCGGTCCGGGTCGGCGGCGAGATCGTGGGCCGCGTGACGACCGGCGGGTACGGCTTCTCCGTGCAGACGTCGATCGCGTTCGCCTACCTGCCGCCCGAGCACGCCGCCCCCGGGACCGAAGTGGCGGTCGAAATCTTCGGCGAGTGGATCGATGGCGTGGTGGCGACGGCGCCGCTGTTCGACCCCAAGGGCGAGCGGATTCGGGCCTGACCGGCGCACCGCCGCGCGCCCGACGGCTCCGGCTGGGCCGTCACGCCGTCAGCGTGCCGCCCGGATCGCGCAGCGCCGCTCGGCGCACCTTCCCCGACGCCGTCTTCGGCAGGGCGTCGGCGAACTCGACGATTCGCGGGTACTTGTAGGGCGCCGTCTCGCGCTTGACGTGGTCCTGCAGCGCCGCGGCGAGGGTGTCGCTGGGCTGGTGGCCGTCCCGGAGCACCACAACCGCCCGCACGACGGACCCGCGCTCCTCGTCGGGCGCCGCCACGACGGCAGCCTCGGCGACGGCGGCGTGACTGACGAGCGCCGACTCGACCTCGAACGGCCCGATCCGGTAGCCGGCCGAGATGATCACGTCGTCCGTGCGCGACTCGAAGTAGAGGTAGCCGTCCTCGTCCTGCCGGACGCGATCCCCGGTGTGCCAGGGTGCGGCCCGGTCAGGCGCCGGCAGCCCGGCGTCGAGGTAGCGCACGAAGAACGTCGGGTCGGTCGCCGGGTCGAGCACGAGCTCGCCGTCCTGCACGCCCAGCGAGATGCCCGGCAGCGGCCGGCCCATCGAGCCCGGGCGGGCGGCCTCGCCGGCGAGGTTGCCGGTCGTCTGCCCGGTCTCGGTCTGCCCATAGCCGTCGCGGACCTGGACGCCGGTCGCGGACTCCCACGCGCGCAGGACCTCGGGGTTGAGCGCCTCGCCCGCCGCGACGAGCTCGCGGACGGACGGCAGCGGGCGCAGCGCCGCCCGCTTCGCGATCACCCGGTACTCCGTCGGGGCCATGCACAGGACGTTGACCTGCTCGCGCTCGAGCACGTCGAGCCGCTCGGCGGGATCGAAGCGCGCGTCGTGGATGAGCGCGGCTGCCCCGCACAGCCACGGCGCCACGAACACGTTGCGCGCGGACTTCGACCAGCCGCTGGCGGCGGTGCACCAGGCGAGGTCGCCCGGGCGCGCACCGAACCAGCGCTCCGCCTGCAGCCGCTGGCCCGGAAGGTAGCGCTGGCCGTGGACGACGCCGACGGGCTCGCCCGTCGTGCCGCTGGTGAAGATCACGATCGCCGGGTCGTCGGACGCCAGGTCCGCCGCCGGGGCGGGCTCGGCCGCGTACAGCGCTTCGTCGGGAACGAGGAGGACCTCGGCCTCCGGCCGGGCCGCCTCGAGCTCGGACCGGTCGCGCTCGTCGCAGAGGATCAGGCGCGGCCGGGCGGCGGCCAGGCGCACCTCGAGATCGTGGGTCCGAAGCTGCTCGTTGCAGGGCAGGACCGCCGCGCCGAGGCGAAAGCAGGCGACCATCGCGAACACCCAGTCGGGCGTCGAGCCGATCAGCGTCGTGACGACGTCCCCGCGGCGCACCCCGCGGGCGGCGAGCGTTCCGGCCAGCCGGGCGCTGCGGTCGGCGACCTCGCCGAAGGTCCACGCGCGCCGGGCGCCGTCGCGCCCGATCGAGACGAGCGCGAGGCGGCCCGGCGGCGCGGCATCGACGAGATCGCGCGCGAAGTTCACGGCGGGAGCCTACGCACGCGGCGGACGGCTGGTCACGGCAGCGCCTCGATGCGGTCAAGCAGGCGCTCGGCGGCGGCCACGTCGGACGCCGGCGCCGTGACGACGAGCCGCAGCCAGCGCCGCCCCGCCACGACGGCCGAGCTGATGTGGAAGTCGCCGTCGGCCAGGAGGCGCTCGCGGATCTCGACCTGGCGGGCGTCGTCGGCGCCCTCCCGGCGGAACAGAAGGATGTTGCTCTCCGGGGGATCGGGCACTTCGAACCCCGGGCGGGCGGCGATCGCGTCGTGGATGCGCCGCGCCATCTCGACCCGGCCGGCGACGTACTCGCCGAGGCCCTGCTCGCCCCGCCACGCCAGGTTGAGGAACAGCTTGACGCCGATCGGCGCCTTCGTGCACTCGACTTGGCGGTCGAGGATGTCGATGCCTGGCCCCGCCTCGTCGTAGAAGACGTAGCTCGCCTCCTGCTGGAACGCCCGGGTCAGGTCTTCCCCGCGGCGGACGAGCACGGCGGCGCACAGCGACGAGGTCCGCAGCAGCTTGTGGGCGTCCCAGATGACCGAGTCGGCCCGCTCGATCCCGGCGAGCCGGTGGCGATGCGCGGGTGCAAGCAGCAGCGAGGCGCCGTGGGCGCCGTCGACGTGCAGCCACACGCCCTCGGCCTCGCACGCGTCGGCGATCGCGGGGAGATCCGCGAACCGTCCGGTGCTCGTCGCGCAGGCCGGAGCGACGAGCGCGATCGGCCGCCGTCCGGCGTCGCGGGCGGCCGCGATCCCGGCGGCCACCCGGTCGGGCCGGATGCGCTGCACCTCGTCGACCTCCAGCGGCGCGAGCGCCCGCGCGCCCAGGCCCATCATCGACACCGCCCGGGCGACCGCGTAGTGGGCGGTCGGCGGCGCGAGCACCGCGAGGCCGCCGGGGACGCCGTCGTCCCAGGCCTCGGGGACCTGGCGGGCCCGCGCGGCGAGCAGCGCGGTGAGCGTCGCGAGCGACCCGCCGTGGGTGAGCACGCCCCCGGATGCCGCGGGATCCCACCCGACCAGTCCGAGCATCCACTCGACGACGACGTGCTCGATCGTCGCGGCGGCCGCGCCGTACTCGTAGATCGACATCGGGTTGTTCAGGACGCCGTGGATGAGGTCGGCGAGCGCCGCCCCGACGTCCGGCGCCGCGACCTGATGGGCCATCGCGCCCGGGTGGTGGACGTTCGTCCCGCACGCGAGGTACTCGTCGAGGAACGCGGCGAACGCCGGCGCGTCCATCCCGCCCTCGGCGATCCAGCGGCGCAGGTCCAGGCGACGCGCCACCTCGCCGGGCGGGGGCTGCGCAGCCGCCGGACCGCGACCGGCCTCGGCGGCGGCCACGTGCCCCGCCAGCCGTCGCGCCGCCGCCGACGCCGCCTCGATCCAGCCCGCCTCATCCCAGCGCTCGGAGCTCACGACGCGATGATCGCGCACCCGGGCAGCCGACCGACCGGCGCCAGCCCCTCGTAGGATCCCGGCGGCATGGAGTTCTGGGACGCCGTCGTCTGGCTGCACGTCATCGCCATGGCCTTCTTCGTCGGGGGCCAGATCTTCCTGGCGGCGGTGGTCGTGCCCGTCGAGCGGGCCGATCCGCAGCGCGAGCGCCTGCGTGCGATGGCCCGGCGCTTCGGCTGGGGCACCCTCGTCGCGATCGGCGTCCTGCTCGCCACCGGCGCCGCGATGGCCTCGCACTTCCAGCTCTGGGACGAGCCGAAGCTCCACCTCAAGCTCGGGCTGGTCGCCGCGACCGCCGTTCTGGTCGTGTGGCACATGCGCAAGCCGACCTGGCACGCGCTGGAGGCGGCGATCTTCCTCCTGTCGCTGGCGATCGTGTGGCTCGGACTCACGCTGTAGGGGCGTGATCGGAGGGCGCCGCGCCCGCGCCTCCACGGTCAACAGGTTGCGATGTGGCACCCAGGCGGTCCACTATCGCGAGCAACCGCGTGTGGGCGGCCGCGGCGCACGCCAGCCGGCCAACCCCGCGCGGGCGGCCCGCGGGGCGGCCCGGCGGTATCCTCGATGACGCCGAATCCGACCCCGAGCTTGGAGTCCCCGACATGGCCGCCGCCCCCGCCCTGACCGACAAGACCGACGAGCAGAAGGCCATCACCGAGATGGTCCGCCAGTTCGTCGACGAGCAGATCGTCCCGCGCGCCGAACACTACGACCACGAGGACGAGTTCCCGGAGCCGATCGTCGAGCAGATGAAGGAGCTGGGGCTGTTCGGCGTCACCATCCCCGA